>CALEFF010000013.1 GCA_937876865.1 uncultured Bacteroidales bacterium
ATTAACGTGTAATCACATGTATCATTTAATGCTGTGTAATCATTGTTTGCATCGACCCACGCTCTAACTTTGTATGTCTTTGCAACATTTGACATATCTGCAAGTTGATTGAAGGAATAATCATACACTTGGTCTGGTTGAATTGTTGCTGTGCATGTTTCTGTTATTATTATTTCTTCTGCTGTAGTTGGTGAAGTTGGTTTAATGCTATAAGATATATTAAAGTTTGATAAAGGTGCTGTTCCGAAGTTTGCAACGGCTACTTTGATTGTATCTCCTAAGTCCATATAAACCCAACCTTCTGGTATTGGTTCTACTATTGCTCTTGCAGAGGCATCTACTTCTGCTCTTGGGTCTAAGTAAACCGTTACTGGTGTAAATTCACTCGCACAAGGATATGCCCCATTTGCATTTACCATTAGGTAGAATGTGGTATCGGCAAATAACTGTGTTGTTGTATAGTTCTTTGAAGCATTGTAAGATGTTGGTGCATAGAATGGTGATGTTGCATATTGGTTTGAGAACCATTTTATAGGTAAATTGTTTACTTGTTCTGCCGATGGATGTCCCCATGTTCCGTATGGGATATAGTCATGCGTTACTGTCGGTGCTGGTGGAGAAACTTTTGAAATTACGGTTTTTGCTGTTGATAATGTATCGTTAAGTTCTTGGTGGTCTCCTACTGTTTTTACTATTGTTACCAAGTGAAGAGTATCATCATTCATATCTGTAGGATAGATATTTGAAGTTGTATTGAACGTATAAGTTAAAGAAGCACCTGGTTGGAGGTTATTAAAATTAACTCCGTTTGTTTGGTCTGTGTAAGGGAATGTTAATAGTTCTGTTACTATTTGATCTGGACGTTCTTCAAAATAATATTTTAGTTCTATTGTACTATTAGCATTTACTTGATATTCTCCTACATTCTTTACTTTTGTTTGTACTTCATAGGCAGTAAGATTACAACGTTCTGTTGTTACTATAACTCCATCTATTTTAAGGTCAGTTGATGGTATTGTTAAGAATGTTGTATAAGCGGTGTCATTTGTATGTGTAGTATCATCTGTAAGTGTTGTATAAACATACATATACAATTCTTCATCAAAATCGTAATTCAATGGAGGATTAAATGTACCTTGGAATGTATAGGTTGTTGTTTCTAATGAAGCTAACATTCCTGTCCAAGTTTCTGTTATTTGTTGTATTACATTTATTGAATCTTGGTGATATTTCAATACGGCTGTTATATCTACTGAACTAATTGTATAATTACCAAAGTTTTTCAATTCAACCTCTATTGTTAATGGTTCACCTTCAATATATTCATCTCCTTCTATTGGTTGAAGTATTGTTGGAATACCTGTATCTATACTTGTAAACAAATATTCATAAGCACCTATTGTTGGTTTTGGAGAGATTGGTCTTACATTGTTTTCTATATCAACATTTATATCATCTAATGGCTCTGCAGCTCTTACTATATCGGTTGGCCATCTCAATGATAAAATTGAATCATTTAAGAATGAGTTTTCTATTGATACAGATAAGTTATCCATTCCATTTGTAGTTTGTAACAATGCTAATGTAGCCTTATCTGCTCCCCATTTTGCAAACTTACTTCCATTTGTTATATAGTTATTTGTATTAGACAAAACTACGGTTTCTGCTTCTTCCACATAAATAGCATATCCCTTACCTTGATTATCTAAATTATTATTTCTAATTCTAATATTTGAACCTGTTTCTCCAATAGACAATGCTCTCGATTTTGCACTATTGGTAGATGCTTTCATATAAATTGTATTATAGAATAGATCTACATAAGAAATATTATCAAGTGATATACCGAATGTCTCAAAGTTTGTACTTACATTTGGTCCAACAACAGATATTGCGTTGTTTGCTATAACCGCAGGATTGTTTTGAGTAAAGTTAGAGTTTGTTAATTCAAGAGCAACTCTATCTTCGGTACCTTTGCTTAGAAATACTCTATTTGCCATGATGTCAAGACTTCCTGATATTTGAGAAAGCTTGACAGCGGTCAACATTATTTTAGAAGAGTCTGTGCTAAATGAATTATTGTTGATTTGTAAGTTTGTTGTTAAGGCTAAATCTAAGGCAGATGTTGCAAAACCATAGAATCTATTGTTGTTAATGTTTAAATTAGAAATATTTTCTTCTGACTTGATTTGTTTAGAAGAACCATAGAAATTATTATCAGTAAATACTACATTATTACTATTGTTTAAATTAAATAAATTTGGTGTTGCTGAGTAAGGAGTCGCAAAAGTCATTTGATTAAATGTAATATTTTCTGAATTATCAACATTTATAATAAATTCAGCATTTGTGTCTGTAGCAGAAATTGTCAAATTTTGGAATGTAATATTAGAAACAGAATCTATAAACAATACATATTTTGCATCATCTTCTGCATTAGCGGTTGGAGTGTAAGTAAGTATGGTTTGTTCTGCACTATCTTCACCCTTAAACACTATGTAATTTTCATTTGACAAACCTACGATATCAGATATTACCAACTGTTCATCATATGTTCCTTGTTTTATTTCTATTTCTATTGGTCCACATATTCCAGATGTTTTCAAAACTTCTATACATTCATTTATTGTTGCATAATTATCTGTTTCATCTGGCCCAATTGTTACATTTGTAACTCCATTTTCATTTCCTAAACATGAAGACAAATTGATAGTTATGGTATCATTTGTATTCTCATTGTCATCTTGAACAACAACCCATGCCATCAATTCAATTGCACCTGAGACAAAAGTATAATTTCCAAGAGTTACTATTGATGTAGTATTGTTTGCAAGATTTCCTGTCCAATTGTAACTAGTTTGTTCTACACCATTAACAGACCAATGTATTTCTGCTGATGTTAAAACTTGAGCTCCATAATTTTTCAATTCTACTTCTATTGGTGTTGCTACTCCTGCCAAGATATTTGTTCCCGCAACAGGAGATTGAATTGACAATAAACCCGCATCAACTGCTGGAGGAGGAGCTACGGTTACAACAACTTCTTCTCTTGGAGACACACAACCAAAACTATTTACATTAAATTGAATATTTGGTCGTCTTTGTGAAATAGTTGTAGGATCGCCAGTAAATTCACAAGCATTGTTTGATGCATGACGATAAGAAATCGCAGAATTATAATCAGTTTCTGTTTGAGTTACTTTTACTTTTCCTGTTGTAGTAGATGTTTCAAAACATATTTGAACAACAATATTTGATTGTCCATCGTATTGGAAAGGTTCAGAAAACTGAATTACTTCCCAACCCGAATCAGATGTTGTTAAAGAATATGAACCTGAATAAACTTCTTCCAATCCATTAACCCAAGTTGAAATATCATTTTGACTTGTTGTTCCTATGCTAACTTTGTAAGTAGTCATTGTTACGTTAGCATTAACATCGTCTATGTTAAATGCAAGACTATTTATAGAACCTTCTTGTAATCCTGCTGCATTAAGTTCTGCTGCTGTATACAAATATTGTTCTTTTGCTTTCTTTGTAGTGTAAGCAAAAGGTGCAGGGTGGGCTGTTGTGGTATTCTTTATTGTTCCTGTTCCAACAGTAACATCTGTTGATAATTCTATAATGGAGGCCACATAGAAAGTATCGTTTTCATAAAGTATTGGTGTAGTATAATTTCCTCTTGCTAATTCTTCCTCAGTGTATAAATCTTCATACCATACTAAAACATTTTGTGTACCTTGTGCTGTTGCTGTCAATTGAGTTTGTGTAGCGTAATCAATAGACACATCACTTGCTGTTGGAGTAAGTGGAGTTAATAACGATGTTATAGTTGTAAATGATGTATCATTTGAATGTAATACGTCTGTTGAAAGAGTTGTATATGCTTTTATTGTAAAGTTTCTTGCAGTTGTATTTGCAGAAAGATTTAATGTCGGTCCTAATACAAACTCTATTGTATCATAAGGAGCAATACTTTCAGTATAAGAATCTGTAATCGTAGTTAGTAACGTATTATTTTCATACAATTCACAAGTAACAGGTATTGGCTCTGTACTTGCTTGAACACCCATATTCACTATCTTAACTTGCACTTGAACATCTGTTAATGTACAAGCAGATTCACCTTCTACTCCAAATATTGAAACTTCTGAAATTCCTGGATTTATTTCAGGAACCCCTGTTACATTCACATTAAACACTGTTTTTTCTCCGTAACAACCATTATCTTCTTCAATTGGTAATTGAGCATTCATAGTTCCTATTGACATAGGATTTGTTGCAGAAGAAACTTGCCATATTGCTTGCGTATTACCTGTTATAGAAACTCTACTAATACCTGCTTTTCCTGTACAATTTAAATTATCCGAAGCACCATTCCAAACAGTTGAAGGGACACCTATTGATGTAGGGAATGTAGCTCCATTTAATGCTACCGCATCAATAATAACTCCTTGTGGATTTTCTATAAATGCACCTAATTTATTTGTTTGCGAAACTGTTCCTGTTCCTATTCCTAACGCTTGATCTGTATCTACAGAACTTTGAGCCTTTGGCAATAAAGTAACGACCGCACCTGCTGGCAATACAAAATCAGAAGGGAATTCAAATGTTTTTGTTATTGTAGTACCCAATGGTTGAGTAGCATTTGCTTTTATATATTTAAACTTATAACCGCCCATATTTGCAGTTCCATTACCAAGATTTGCTATTTCAAAAGCATTAGCTGTTGTTACCCAATCAGGCAATGGAGTTGTCAAACCTTCGGCAGATGCTACTGTTTTTGATAATTGAATTTCTGTAATTTTAATATTTGGAACTTCTGATTTTTCAGAAAAATATAAAGTAGTATCTGCATATAATATTGAAGTCTGTAAAGTTGGCGACTTCAAGAATGGCTCTGTATCATTTATTGAATAGAACCAATACACTGAATCATTAGATGTAACAGACAATGTTGCAGCAGTACCATAAGGAACATTCATTGACATATCTGCTCTTGCAGGAATTTGATGTCTTGAAAAGATTCTTGCAATAGTTGTATCATTTGATTTAATTGTATCCAAAGAGAATGAACTCCATGCTCTTAATTCATATTCCATATCCTGAGTCGAAGCAGAAAAATCATAAGTTTGCGTAAAGTTAAATTCATATTCTACATTTGGTTCTATTGCATGAGTAACCGTTCCTGTTTTTATAGTAGAATTATCTACTCTATAATTCATAGTTACTGCATTTGCTGGAATTGTATTATCACTTATATTTTTGAATCTAACAGTTATTGTTTCTTGACCAAAATCACAATCAGAATAAGAATCAACTCCATCATACATTAAATTATATGTACCATTATTTGGAGTAACTGACATTACATATATATTATTTGTAGGAGGCAAGAACTCTAATGCTCCTATACAAGGATTATTTGCTCTTGGTCTTCCAAAGAAGTCATCTGTTACACCTGAAACCGCAACACCCTTTCCACACAAGAATGTACTTGTAGTACTCAAATCATTCCATGCGGTGAACAAAGGATTTTCTGTATAATAAGAATTAGTTTCATTTGTATAAGTTTCCCAAATTGTCGGACTATCTACAGTTGAATTTCCATAATAGAACAAATAATTCAATCCTTCACCCGGCACTTTATAATACAAGTTGTTAGAATAAGAAACAGATTGAGGAGAAGAAGGAGTTGTTTTAATTGCATAACCACTTAACTCGCTAACGATTATATTATTCTTTACTTGTATATTATTGATTATTGTTCCTTGATAACCTAAATTGTATCCTATTGCATTAGCATCTGTTCCTAACGCATAGACATTATTATAAGCCAACAATATATTAGTTCCAGAAACCAAGTTTACACCATACAAAGTAATAGGAGAATAACCCACAATGTTATTATTTCTAATGCTTATCTTGTTATTAACAACCTTTGAAGTTGTTCCATTTGGTATATCAGAGAAAATCATTGCACTTACTCCTGATAAATCAAATTCATTCTTGTTTATATTAAAACTTTTACAAGAAGAAAGCATTATTGCATAATAATTAGAGGATATTCCATTCATATTATCAGGGAATACTGTGTTAAATTTATTGTTACTTATAACAAGATTCTTATTAAGATTAGCATAAATTGCGTTATTTGTAACATTAGCATTTGTAGCCGGAGTATACATATTTCTCATTTCAAAAGTAGAATTGAGAATTTCTATTCCATCTGACATAGAAACATCTGACATACCTTGAATATCAATATATCTTGATGCAGGAACAGAGAAAATACAAGAATCAATTATTATATCATCTGCTGCACTTAAATTAAGTACAGAGCCTAATTGTTGTGGATAAGAACCTAAATGAGTAATATCATCAGGTTGATTTGTTTCTGCATTAACTCTACTTGCGAACTTACAATTTTTAAATTTAATATTTGATGTTGTTAAAGATGCTGAAACCATTCTTGCATTATTTTCATAAGAGTCAGCAGCTCTAAATTCTATATTATCAAACACCAAATATTTACAACCCGACAAATCAATATTTGCAACATTTACAGTTGTAGGTTGCAATATTTTCTTTGTAGTTGTAGCACTTGTAAAAGTAATTGTATTAGTTGATGAAGCCCCTGTTATATTTTGAGGAAAAACCAACTCTTCTTTCAATTCGCTTTCATCTAATGCAATTTTTATTGTTACAGGGCCATTAACACCTGAACATTCCAACATTCTAAATGCCTCATTAAAGTTTGCGAATTGTCTTTCAGAAGACACACCAGCCAAAGTACCAATAGAATACACTCCACTCATTGGACCAGCAGAAACCACAAATTCATATCTTGCCGTATCGTTATCTTGATTCCAATCTATATCAGGTTCATTAACCGATGTTATTATTTCTAAATATCTATAACCAGGAGTTATATTCATATTATTTGTTACCGTAAAAGCAACTGAATCTCCTGATGCTAAATTTCCATTCCAAGTAGAAGAGCCTGATGTACCATCATCAGCACTGTAACTAACTACTATTTCAGTCAAAGGATTTGTTCCTTCATTTCTCAAATATACTGTCAAAGGAGAATTTGAGGAAGCACAATTAGATGGAGAAACCAATGCTGTTTCCGAACCAGACAAACCCGGGTCAATAGGTAAATTACAATTATCTACAAAGTTAAATTTAAAATTAGGTTTATAGTTCATTGTTCCTCCACTTTCGGGGAACATAGCAGTACATGCTTCAATTGGAGCATCAGATGTTTTTTCATATTTATAAGTAACATTATCTCCAGAGGTAGCAATACATTCAACCTTTGTTACTCCTCCTACACTCGCAGCATCTCCCCAACAAACCTTTACCAATATATCGCTTACTCCATCCCACAAGAAAGGTTCAGAGAATTCCATATAATGCCAACCAACTGCAGGGTTTATATAAATTGGTTCATTGATTACATTAACCAAATTAGTCTGGTATTGATATACATTAGACAACTGATAGTCTGGCTCAACATTTGCTACATATACTTTAAAGTTCGGCATAGAAAATCCAGCGGCAGCTTGCGTCAAGTTAATGCTTAGCCCTCCTATTTCACCTGAGGCATAACCTGCTTCCAATAACTCTTCTACCGAATACCTCATTTGATATGCAGATGCTTTTGCATTAGTTTTAAACACCATTTCTTGAGAAGACAAACCTGTTGTTTTCAAAGGTTCATTTCCAATATAAGGTCTAATTGCAGTAAACTGATTATAATGTCCATAAACAAAAGGATATGTTAGTTGATTCCCTTTTAAGTCCCTCATTATTACTCTCCACTTAATTTGACTACCAAATCCATTGAAAGGAATTGCACCCTCATATATATTTTGATTATTAGGGTCTTTTGTTAAGTTAACTTGATTTGGAGTAGTTTCATCTCCCAATAAATATTCCACAACAACAGCATCTGCATCAGGAGACATCGCACCTTGTGCATCACGAACATCTAAACGAAGAGGAACATCGGAACATGTAGGGAACATTTCCAATGAAGGATATTGAAGAGTTCCTTTTAATTGAGGTACTCTTATTTCATCGCCAGGAACACTTGCTACATATAATCTAATATCATCTAAAAACCAACCAGTAAAATTTGCTGCTGTACCTGTTGTTTGAGGCAATATAAATCTAATTTGAACACTTGTTGCTGTTCCTCCAAGTGTTGAAAACAAATAAAAAATTTCATTTTTCCAATAAGACTGATCTAAATCTGCAAGAGGTATAGAAGCATTACCTGTCCAATACATCGTTTTAAAGAAAGAACCAATAAATTGTAGATGTCCACTTCCATAACTTGGATCATAACAATTCGGCATTTGTGTTCCATTCAAACTTAAAGTTTGCCAAGTACCATTTGGTTTCTTTACTTCCACTCTACCTCCTTTTTGGTTTTCCAACATTGGAATATGACTAAATTCCAAACGAGTTGCACAACCCGGAGTAATAGCAAATTCAGGCGAAGTAATGATTACTTCCGAAGAAGCAGGAGTCATTCGCAATGATTGATTGCCTGTTGATGCTATTGCAGTCGTTGTAGCAACATTTGAGGAGGAAGAAACCGTCCAACCCGCAGGAATACCTTGTTCAAAATCAACATGAGTAAGTAATGTAGGACCTTGTGCAAACAAAGTTATTGTTGACAAGAATAAGCTGAAAATTACAGCCAACAAACCTTTTTTCATATATAACAATTTTTATTTTTTACTTATTTATACTATTGTTCTAATCTAATAATTCAACTCGCAAATTTACAACATTTTTCGTTTGTTGCAAATTTTTATCACATATAAAGACACTTTTTTTCGATTATTTTGTTTTTTTATTAAGTAAAAAAATGGTATTTCAATTATATTTTATAATTTTGCGATATGAAAAAAATAACATTATCATTCATATTCTCGATTTTATTAGGCTGTTTTTCTTTTTCGCAAGAAAAAAGCGAATTGTTAATGAAATATATTTCAAAGCCCTTGAACAATGAAATAGAGGTGTACATCAATTTCATTAACAACAAGGTTAATGAAGATAAGCCTTTTACTTACTACGATGTAACAACTAAGAAAAAAGAAATTCCTTTAAAAGAATTAAAAAAAGACTTTCGTTTAAAACTAAAAAAGAACAAAAAAATAAATGATGATTCTTATTTCATAACCCTAAAAGGATTTAAAGATTTTAAAATCAGTGCAAATTATAGCGAACACTCCAATATAACAACGGTTTTCTTTAAACCCCAAAAAGCGTGGTATAAGATAAATAAGATTGTCTTTAACTACCAAGACCAAAAAGAGAAAAAATTAGAAAAAATAACCATATTCTCCAATCAATTCATTACAGGAGATTTTAAAATTTTTGAATTTAAAAAATAAATTATGATGAAAAAAATTTTTGTTATAGCAATTTTATTTTGCTCCTTAGGCTTGTCAAAACAATCTAATGCCCAAAGAATAGAAGAGGCTTGCAACATAATTGCAACAAGCATTGTAGATGAACAATACAAAGAATTTACAATTGACGGCTCTGCTTACCTATCTTATATATGGACAAACCATAAAGATTCCGAAACAACAATGCAAGTAGACCTCACACAAGTAACAATATCAAAAGACATAACACGTACAGGCTATAAAGTATGGTTAAATTGTCTTGACGGAGTAAACTGCATAGTAGAAAAAGGTAAATTAGGCAATGACGAAAACTATTATAGTGAGTTTCCACGAACCTATTTACCCGCAAAAACCGAAAGCGATATGGACGCTATATTCTATCAGTTGGAATATCTTTTAAAACTCGGTAACGAAATTAGATAACAACAACCTTTTCGCTTATCTTTCTATCAAAGAATTTCACAACAACAATAAAACTACCCTTTTGTCCAAAAGATGAAAGGGTAATTTTTTCACTTTCTTTTACAGAAACTCTTTTTTTGTCAATAATCTTTGAGTTTAAGTCTATCAATTCTATACATACATCCGATAATGCTTTATGAAAAACAATATTAACATTATCTTTCGCAGGATTTGGATTGATTGAAAAGACATCTTCTTTAATTTGCTCGATTTCCATCAAAGAAGAGGTTTGATTTTTCCAATAATCAATACTATCAAACGCTACCCTATTTGCCACATTTCTTAAAAAATCTCCCTCTTGCATTGAAACCCCATTAGGCAAATAATCAGATGCCACACTATTTCCCGACATCATAATATAAAAACAACAAGCCGCCAAATAAGAGCCTTGAATTGAAGGATGCGAATTATCAGAAGAATGCAAAACAATATCAGGATTGTTTCCTATACTATAAGACCAAGCCGCTCCAACAGGAGAAACCCAAGAAGAAAAATCATTTGCCATTAAAAAATAATTATTTCTCAAACGCCAAGACATAGATTCAAAAGTACAAAACGGAGGATAATATTGACAATTCACTTGATCGCCATATCTATACCCCCAAGTCATATAAAATAGCACCTTTACATCAGGATTAAACACCTTTGCCAAAGAATCCAACTGCTTTGCGTAAGGATAAACCTCATCATAAAACTGAGAATCGGGGAAAGCAACCTCTTGACTTTGACCTTGCAAAACCACAAAGTCCCAATTACCCTGTTGAAGTTTTGAAATCACACTACTATTTTGCGAATGCGTTAAGAATCTTGCACCACCCGGAGTGATACTCTCACAATAAATCGCCTCTCCCATTGAATGCGACAAATCTTTCACCAACTTAGGCAAATCATTCACATGAGTATAACTATTACCTATAAACAATACATTTTTTACCTCTTGTGCAGATGAATTCAACAAAGAAGCAACACATACAATCAATACAAAAAAAGTCTTTTTCATAATAATACCACTTTAAATTCTCTACAAAAATACAAAAATTGCGTACATTTGCAAATACAAATCAAAGAATAAGACAAAAATATGAAAAAAATTGCATTATTACTATTCATCGCAACATTAAGCCTTAACCTTTCGGCACAAAAACTATATGATGAAACAGCAAACGGAGAAAAACAATTAACCGAAGCCTTAGAAAAAGCGAAAAAAGAAGGAAAACACGTACTAATTCAAATGGGCGGAAATTGGTGTAAATGGTGTTTAAGATTTAATGAATTTGTAAACAACGATTCTCAAATAAAAAAAGTGGCAGAAGAAAACTATGTTGTCCTACATCTTAACTACAACAAAAAAGACACTGCAATGCTTGAAAGATTAGAGCACCCCGATAGATTTGGATTTCCCGTTATCATTATCTTAGACGAAAACGGAAAAAGACTTCACACACAAAATTCCTACTACCTTGAAGAAGGAGAAGGCTATCATAAAAAGAAAGTACTCTCTTGCTACGAAGACTGGACCCCTTCTGCAATCAAAGGAAAAAAAGCAAAGAATTAAAAAAATAAAGCATAGAAATAATTTCAAAAAGCATAGAAAAAAAATAATTTTTCTATGCTTTATTTCTGCACGTGGTGCATACAATAATAAATATATAATAAAATAATAACTAAAAAGAAAAATAATAAAAAGAAAAAGAATGAACATTTTTTTTGAATGTTTAAATTCGCCAACAAACAACACCGCCCGCCCTTCATTTTTTGAATAAAAAAATTTGGAATATTCGTTTTTTTCTTTTAACTTTGTTGCTTAAATAAAAACCTTTAAAGTTATGAAGAAGATATTAGTAATTTTATTGTTATTATCGTTTGTGTCAAGAGCACAATACGATACAGCTTGGGTTGGTGATGATTATTTAGAACAATATATATTCCCGCCATTGATACATAATTCATTAGAAAGACAAACAATACCACCACAAGGATTGGTTTTAGCTTATAATGGTGTACATTTATCTCACTTATACAACATTAGTCCTTTTGATTATGCAGAAGAAGTAGCACAAAGATATGAAGTTGCTGCTAATGATAGTGTCAGAATCATGGGTGTAGCTCTTTACTCTTCCTTTAATCCGATACATAATCCGGCAAGAGAGGTCGATTATATAACTGTGAGTATTTTAAACTCTGATTTAACGGAAACATTGTATTCCCAAACTTTTGCATCAGGAAGTGCAGGAGATCCTAATTTTGATTTTATAAGTTATATAAATACACCAGGAGGTCATAATGGTTTTTTTTATCCTTTTGTTGAATGTATTTTTGATGATACAATTACTTTGTATGGAGATTATTTTGTTGCCTTTAAGCATCATGGTTTGTGCTCTGCTTGGATTTATAATTCAGATGTTTATTGTACTGATTTGGCGTATATGCATCTAACTACGCCAAGTGGAGAGACAACTTCTCTTTCTAATTATGTTATGTATATTCCTCCAGGATATAACACAAAATATAAACCGTTTGTAAAAACTTGTTTAAGTCATAGAAATTGGACTTATTTTGATCAATTAAATTGGCCAACTTGTGATCTGGCAAAATATCCAGGTTCTAATTGGGATCAGGTTAATGATACTTCTATTTATATGGCATTAGGCATATGTCCTATAAAGGCTTTAAATAATTCTTCTTCTGATTCATTAGATAGTGGCGTTGTTTCGGTTGAATTGCTTGAAGAAAACATAGAGATTTATCCTAATCCTGCAAAAGATGTTTTGAATATAAATTCTGCTTTTGTAATAAAAGAAGTTGAAATCTATGACGCTTTGAATCGCTTGATTGAAAAACGCAAAGCAAACGGAAAAAACATTCAGTTAAATATTGCAAACTACAAAGCAGGTTCTTACATAGTAAACATAAACACCGCAAAAGGTAGCGTGAAAAAGAAATTGGTTGTGGAATAAGAATAGAAAAAAATTCTTTAATCTTTGTTTACGTTTTTTAGAATAAGAAGATTAAGCGGGTTTGATTCAAATCCGCTTATATTTTTTTGCACAAATCGCAATACTTGGTCATAATACAAAACTACAATAGGGCTTTCTTCTATTATTATATCGTTCATCTTTTTGTAAAGGGCGATTCTTTTTTCGTAATCGGTCTCTAAAATTGCTTTTTCATAGAGTTTATCATATTCTTTTGAAGAAAAATGAGTGTAATTTGAACCCTTAGGGCAGTGATTCTTGCTATAAAAAAGCGAAAGATAGTTTTCTGCATCTGCATAGTCTGCAATCCACGAGCCACGAAACCATTGCGTTTTGCCTTGTGCTATATGTTCACGCAAAGCAGCAGGAGGATTTACATCAATCTTTACTTTAATTCCTAAAAGTCCTAATTGTTGTTGAATATACTTACATAAATCAAGATAAGTCGCCGTTGTAGAAAGGGTAATTTCTTGCATTCCTTCGCCGTTTGGATAACCTGCTTGAGCTAATAATTGTTTGCTTTTTTCTGGATTATAATTATATGCCTTAGATGTTGAATCAAATCCTGCAAGTCCCATAGGTATTATGCCAAATTCGCCAGGATAGCCTATATTATTACGCATATATTTTATCATCTTCTCACGAGAAAATCCGTAATTTATCGCTTGCCTTACTCTTTTGTCTTTTAAAGGATTGTTCTCATCATTTAAGTCCATTTTAAAGCCAAGATATTCTGTGTTTAAGTAAGGTTGTGTAATTAGATTTATCTTATCTCTATATTTTGGTTGCAATTTACCGCTACGAGTTAGGATTTCATCTTTGTAATTTGGATCAATTCCCGAAATAAAGTCTATATTACCTTTTACAAACTCTAAAAAGACTGATTGTTTGTCAATGATAAATGTAATAGCGACAGCGTCTAAATAAGGAAGTCTTCGCCCTAATGAATCGGTTTCAAAATAGTCTTCATTTTTTACAAGAACTAATTTAACATTCTCCTTCCACATTTTGAATTTAAAAGGACCTGTGCCGATAGGGTGCTTACGAAAATCCTCTTTGTAATAATTTACTACTTCTTTTGGAACAACGCTTGCATAGGGCATTGTTAATATTCCAAGAAATG
Organism: uncultured Bacteroidales bacterium; assembly: GCA_937876865.1. GTDB lineage: Bacteria > Bacteroidota > Bacteroidia > Bacteroidales > P3 > Onthomorpha. The sequence continues at coordinate 13,995 of CALEFF010000013.1, forward strand.
GAGAAAAGGCTTGTTTTAATCTAACAACAAATGTTGTGTCGTTTGGTGCAAAGAAACTATATTTTCCATTTATTTGCTCTACATTTTCAAAAAAAACAGCTCCTGGCGAAAGTGTTTTTTTATCTACAATCCTATTTAAACTAAACACAAAATCCTCTGCGACAACTCTTCGTTTGCCGTTTTTGAAAAGTTGATGTGGGTGAAAATATACATCGTTTCTTAAATGGAATGTGTATTCTAAACCGTCTTTTGATATTTCCCACGATTTAGCTATTGAAGGCATTATATTAAGTTCATTATCCATTTGCACCAAGCCGTTATATAATTGAACATCTGCCCAAATCATTGCTTGGTCTTTTGCGTATGCAGGGTCTAATGAATTGATATTTGCTGCCTCGTTATAACGAAAAACTTTCTTGCCTGCATTACGATTCTCGCTCGTGCAAGAACATAATACAAATGCAAGAAAGCTCAGTATAAAATAATATCTAAATGAAAATTTCAAACGTTTTATTTCTTTATTTGCAAGAAATTCTTTCCGTAAACACCTTGTGTCTTTGCTATTGAAATGAAAGCATTTGGATCTATTGCTTTTACTAAACGCATTATTTCTACTTTATCTTTCTTTTGTGCAATTACAAGCAATACTTTTTGATCTTTTTTGCTATACCAACCCCATCCGTTCAACAAAGTAACGCCTCGTTTTACTTCATTACCGATTGCGTCTGCTATTTCATCGCTCTTTTGAGTCATAATAGTGATTTGATATGTTTGTTTCTCTCCTTCAACAACAAAGTCTATTGCAAAAGTAAATACTCCTAAACAAACAAAGCAGTAAACTAATTGTTCTATTCCGTTACCCATTAAAATAGTTGATGCAATAACACAAGTATCTACTATCATTATAATAGAACCTGGACTAACGTTTCTATATTTTGTTACAATCAAAGCAATAATATCGCTACCTCCTGAGTTTCCTCCATTGATAAAGCACAATCCTATTCCTAATCCTGACATTGCTCCACCTAATATTGCTTTTGTAATCATTTCCATGTTCTCAAATTTGAATTGTTCCATATTTTGCACTTCCAATACTTGTTGGAAAAATATCAAGAACAAAGATGCTGAGGTCATTCCTATGATTGTGTTAATTGCAAACTTACCTCCAAGTATTCTATAACCTATTAACAATAGAATTGCGTTAATAGAGAAGTTTGTTATACCCATCGGTATTCCTGAAAGGTAATAAATAACCGAAGAAAGACCAACTACACCTCCTCCAATTATCTTTGAAGGAACCATAAACACGCTCCACGCAAAACAATACATTGATATTCCTACCAATATCAATAAATACTTTACTGCAATTTTCCAAATAGGAGTTTTAACTAATGTATTCATATTCTATTTTTTATTTTTTTATCTTGCAAACATTAACAATAATCTTTCTGATATTTCATCCATATTAAGATTCTTAGCTATTATATTTCCTTTTGAATCAATCAATATGTTTTGTGGAATATGTGTTAAATCAAATAACTTAACTATTACGCTACTCCATCGTTTTAGATCAGAGAGATTAACCCAATTCATTTTTTCTACACTAATTGTGTTTTTCCATGCTGTTTTTGAGTCATCAAGCGAAACACTTACTATTTCTAAACCATCTTTTCTGAATCTTTTATACAATTGTCTTAAATCTCTTATTTGCATTAAGGATTTATTATCCCAAGATGCCCAAAAATGTATTAGAGTGTATTTATTTTTTTGTGCAATATCCATTAAAGATACTGATTCTGATTTTGTGTTTTCAAGAGTAAAGTTTCTAATCTTTTCTCCTACTTGTTCTTCTTTATCTAATTCTAAAATATGTTTACCTAATAAATCATATTGATACATATTTTTTGCTTCACCTTCAAGAGTTGAATAGATTTCTCTTAATTCTGATGTTTTTAAATAAGGAGCCAAATAAGATGTTACAATAAATGGAGAATAAACACTTGATTTGTTTTCATTAACATAGTTCATTAAACATTGCATTGGATTCTTTTGACGATTGCAACGATTGGCTATTTGCAAAAATTCATCGTTTGCAGAAGAACCTTTAATCGCTATTTTTTCTAAATTCTCTGCTTTTCCTGTGATTTCAATATTCTCATTATTCATAAAGAAGGAAATTTCTCCAATACTTGAAGGCAAATAAATAATTGCCATACAAGTTCTTTCTACTTTGCCTGAAAATTCAAAAAATCCATTAACAACCTTTGATTTTATCAACTCTTTCTTTCCATTTTCTAACAATAATTCAAGCGATATTTTACCCTCTTCTATTCCTTCTATTCTTCCACTTATTGTAAAGCCAGATTCTGCTGTTAATTCTTTTAACTGCATTGCTAATTCTTCGGTAGAAAGATTAAAAGCAATTATTTTTCCTTCTCTATCTATTAAAATATTACTTGGAACTTCTTTTATCATATAAGTTTGAGCAGAAGAACTTTCCCATTTTTTGAAATCACAAACTTGTATCCACGATAATTTATCTTCCTTTACAGCTTTTTTCCATAATGCATTATCTTCGTCTAACGATACTCCTACTATTTCAAATCCTTTTTTGTTATATTTATTGTAAATCTTAACTAATTCAGGGTTTTCCTCTCTTGATTTTCTACTCCACGAAGCCCAAAAATTCAAAAGAGTATAATCGTGTTTTCTTACTTCATCTGTTAGTCTAAAAGTCTTATTTTCCAATGTTTTTGATGTGAAATTTGGTGCTTTTGCCCCTATTTTCAACTGTGTCATCAAGGCTTCTCTTTCTCTTAAATGCTTATAGTGATATGTATTTAAAGCTTCTTCTTTTAAAGTATTGAGTGTACGATGAAGATCTGAATAATTCCATTTATAAGCAAGGTATGAAGCAATTATATCGGGAGAGAAAATATCTGATGGATTGTTTATAACCCAATTTTCTAACCTTGACAAATGCACATCATAGTCTTCTTTCTTTTGAGGTGCAACTATTGAATACCATTTATCGGTTAATTTTGAACCTTTAATCTTTGTCTTTTTCTCGTTTTGAGGCACAAGTACCAACTCTACATTATCTCCTGGTGAAAGATATAAACGATATGTCTTTTTACCATTTATTGTTAGCAATGCAGGAATCGGATCTTTTATTTGTCCTCTAAAATAGAATTTTCCATCTTCTTCTATTTTTGAACTATCTAACTGTTCGTTTCCATCTCTAAAATATGTTCTTAAAGTTGCAAGACCATTCTTACTTCCTTTAATCTGACCATCTATAACATACCCTTGTGCAAACGAAACAAGAGTAAACAAGGATATAAAAATAAATAAGATTAGTTTTTTCATATTTACCATAATTTATTTAATACTTCAAAGCCCTTTCAAGCTCTCTTTTATTATCTTTTAATTTAATTGATTCACGTTTATCATAAGAATGTTTTCCTTTGCAAAGAGCTATTTCAAGTTTTGCAAAACCTCTTTCGTCAACAAACAACAATGTAGGAATAATTGTAAAACCCTTTTCTTTGCTTTTATTTTCTAATTTTCTTAATTCATTCTTTTTTAAAAGTAATTTGCGAGTTCTTTTTGCTTGATGATTATAATAAGAACCGAAACGATATTCTGAAATATGCATATCGTGAACCCAAAGTTCACCTCTGCTAAATAAACAATAAGAGTCAGAAAGATTTACTTTACCTTCCCTAATTGATTTTATTTCTGTGCCATATAAGACAAGCCCTGCTCGAAATGTTTGCACAAAGTAATATTCAAAACTTGCCTTTTTATTCTTTATATCAATAAGATGCTTTTCTTCTAACTGCATAACTTTGCAAAAATACTAAAAAAACTCGTTTCTTTGACTTTTTTAAAGAAACTTATCAATCTTTTGTTTAACAGATTTATTTAATTTAATTTTATAATCTTAGTAATCAATAAATTAAAAAAAACAAAGAAAATTTTTCTAAGAGAAAATTTGGTAGTATTAAAAAATGTCGTAATTTTGCACTCGCAAATCAGGGGATTGACCAAGTAGCTCAGCCGGTAGAGCACATCCCTTTTAAGGATGGGGTCCTGGGTTCGAGTCCCAGCTTGGTCACTGAGGAGTTAATAAGAGCCGATTGTAAAAACAGTCGGCTTTTTTGTTTATATACTTTCTTATATCTATCTTTGCAGAAAATTTTACTTATGAAAAAATCGTGTTTTTTATCAATTATTTTGAGTTTATTGTGCTTTAATTTCTCAAAAGCACAAGTAACAAATATAGATGTATTACATTATAACATAAACCTAAATGTAAATAATCAAATACCTAATCAACACATAGGTTTTACTCAAATTACCTTCCTTTTACTTGAAGAAAATCCAGAGTTTATTGAATTTGATTTAAAAAATCAAACGGTTGATTCGGTTATACTTAATAACGACCCAATTGATTTTAGTTATCAAAACAACAAAATAAGATTCTCGCCAAGCAATGATAATTTAAATAATGATACTCTTATTGCAAGAATTTATTATCAAGGTGGGAATAATGTAGAGCCTTACAATTGGGGTGGCATTCATTATTCTAACAACATAATATATACATTAGGAGTTGCATTTAGCGACTATCCTCATTGCTATGGAAGAAGTTGGTTTGTTTGTAATGACAATTTTACCGACAAAGCGAAGTTTGATTTCTACATTACAACAAATAACAACGTAAAAGCAGTATGTTCGGGCAATCTAATAGATGAAACCGAAAACTCAAATAGCAAAACATTTCATTGGAGACTTGAACAGAACGCTCCAACCTATGCAGTAGGAATGACAATTGCTGATTTTACAAAATTAGAAAGAGAAATAAATTCAAATAATAGACAAATACCTTTAAACGTATATTATTTTGCAAACGACAGTCTTGCTATAGAAGAAAATTTTAAGCATATTGATTCAGCATTTGTACGTTTAGAAAAATGTTTTGGAGAATTTAAGTTCAACAGAGTAGGATATTGCACAACGCCTAAGGGAAGTATGGAGCATATTGACAACATTAGTCTTGATTATTCTTTGGCAACAAATCCTTCTTTGCAGTCTCAATCAGTTATTGTACACGAAATGGGACATTCTTGGTTTGGAAATTTAATTACTTGTGCAACTTCTGGCGATATGTGGATAAATGAAGGGTGGACAACCTTTACTGAACGTCTCAGTCTTGAAGCAATACATGGAGAAGATGTAGCAAAACAACATTTTAGAGACAAAATAGAAAAAGTAATCAAAGACTTACCTTTTGATGAAGGAAGATTTCCTTTAAGCGGAGTGAGTAGCAATAATACATATTCAAGTACTGTTTACGACAAAGGAGCTTTAATTGCAATGAGTTTAAAAACCTATATGGGCGATAGTCTATTTTATAGTAGCGTTCAAAGACTTTTACAAGATTTCGCTTTCTCTAACATAGACTCTTACACACTTCGTGATAGTCTTTCCTCTTATTCAGGAATAAACCTTACAGATTTTTTCTCTTATTATGTTTTTGACACAATTACCCATCATTTTGCTATTGAAAGTTGTAGTTTCTCTGAAAATTCTGCAAAAGTCAAAATAACATCTCGCACAGAAAGCAATAGTAATTCCACTTGTGCAAATATTAGAATACCTATTACTTTTATGGATTCAACCTTTAATCGCTACGATGCTATGATTATAGATAACGGCACAAGAGAAGAACATAACTTCTCTTTACCTTTTACTCCTATTGCTGCGTTTTTAGATTTCGATGAAGAGTTTTTTGACCTTACAACAGATAGTTACAAATTTATTTCCGAACCCGGCAACTATGAATTTAAAAATTCCTATTTCAAAGCAAATGTAAACTCTTGTCAAGATAGTATTTTACTACGCCCTACTCTACATTGGGTTGGTGAAAATCAAGAACAACTACCAGAAGGTGTTAATAGATTTTCTCAAAAACACTATTGGACAATAGAAGGCATAAATTTAGAAAATGCAGATATTGATGCTAAATTTTATTTCAAAATTTCGTTCTCCGAAAGAGACTTTGATAATAGTTTACTTGCAGAGTATTCAGCAAAAGATTCTCTAATGCTTTTTTATAGAGAAGACGCAACAAAACCATGGTATAGAATAGAGGCTAATTACCCTTCATCCTCTTCTGGATACGTAACAACAAAGTTAAGAAAAGGTGATTTCATTATGGCAATTGGCGATAAAAATCTCGTAGGACTAAACAATGATTTAGAAAAAGAAGAAAAAATAAAAATTTACCCAAATCCTTCTTCGGGAGCAATTAACATTTCTCACCCTGAATTTAAAGAAGATGCAATTTTAAATATATTTAATGAAAAAGGTTCTTTGATTTTTTCAAAAAAAGTAAAGAAAAAAACAAATAATTCTTTGTTTTTTTTAGAAATTCCTAAGGGTTTTTATCTCATTGAAATACAATCAGAAAGCAAGACTCTAACAAACAAATTCATCATTGAGTAAAAAAATATTTCTTTCAAAGTGTCACGTTTTGCATATTTAGCTTGTCTTTATTAGTGAAATGCTTAAAGAAAACAAACTAAAAGAACTAATTGAGCAATGCAAGAGTGGCGAAAGTAAAGCCCAGCATAGCATATTTAATCTCAAAAAAGATGAGTTTTTTGCAATATGTAAACGATACGCATCAAGCTCCTCGGAAGCAGAAGATATGCTTGTAGAGGGTTTTACTAAGATTTTTAACAATATCAATTCGTATTCAAACGGCAACTTTAATATTTGGGCAAGAAGAGTAATAATAAATACTTGCATAAACACATATCACAAAGACAAAAAAAGAAGAGAAAACGAAATAGTAGTAGAAGAATTTCAAGAAACAATAGAAATAGAAAGCGAAAAACAATTTTCTTACGAGGACTTGCAACACTGCCTTGAACAACTTAGCGATACCCAAAGAATTGTATTCAATCTATACGCCATTGACGAATATAAGCCAAAAGAAATTGCAGAAATATTAAACACAAAAGATGATACAATAAGAACTATAATACACAGAAGCAAAGTAAAACTAAAACAACTCTTAACAGAATTAGAACAAAGGAGGAAAATGTAATGAGAATAGAAGATTTATTCAAAGAAACAATGAGCAATGCCACACAAAAAGCTCCAGATGATTTGTGGAATAAAATTCAAAACAACTTAAATCAAACTCCACAAAGCACAAATATTGATACCAATGCTCAAAATATAATAACAAATGCAAGTTCTACTTTCAGTACAACCTTAGTTAAAGTAGTTGCAACAACATTTAGCATTGCCGCAGCCTCAATTGGCGGATACTTAATTTATGATAACCTAAAAGAAAACGAAGAGCCATTACCTGAAATTACACAAACAAAAATAGAAACCCCAAAGAAAATCGAAGCGACTATTGATTCCATTACTCCTATTGTTCCAAAAAGCACTCCTTTTCAAAAACAAGAAACAATAGAAATAGAAACTCCAATAGAAATTAAAACTATTGACACCACTACAACACCAATTCCTGAACCGCAAACAAAACAAGAAAACATTATAATTGCTCCTCAACAAACTAAAATTGAGCCTACTCCTACTCCATTGCAAACTACTGAAAACAAACCAATAGAAGAAAACATTACAAAAGAAGAACAACCCGTTCAAACAAAAAAAGAAGAATTTAATCCAAATATCAGACGACCAAACTTCATAAGTCCAAACAACGATGGAATAAATGATGTTTTTAGAATAGATAATTTAGAGGCTTATCCTGATAATGAAATAGTTATTTTTGACAAAACAGGAAAAATTATCTTTCAAGCAGCCCCATACAACAACGATTGGGACGCTGCAAACATACAACAAGGCACATATTTCTATAAATTATTGATAAAAGAAGGGCAAAACAAAAAAATATTCAAAGGTTCAATAACAATAATGCTATAAATTGACATTTTTATATTCCTGAAAAACAAAACATTAGAAAGACCCTTAAAAAAAAACTTTAATTTTTATTTTGCATTAAAGGCAATATTCTTATTATTGCAAAAAAATTGAAAGACTAAATTATGAAAAAAGGAATACAAAAGAAACGTTCGATAATCAGTTATCAAAACTTACCACAAGATGCTATTAACCTATTTGAAGAAAAATACGGAGATGGATATGCCGATTACGCTCAAAAAATAATGAAACCAGATGGCGAACCATTATATGTTGTTCCCTTAGAAACAGATGATGCTGTTTACATGGTAAAGGTTGATGTTGTTATAGACTCTAAGTTCACTGAAGAAGAATTTGATAAAGAAATTTTAGGCACATCAAAGAACGATGACGAAATCGTTAGTGCTCACGCAGAAGAAGAGGAAGATGAAAAAGTAGGACAAGATAAATTCGTTTTAGTTCACGGAGATTATTCTGAGGTTGGCGATGTTGCCGATGAAGACAGCGAAGACGATGAGGAAGATGAAGACTAAAATTCTATAAAACATAAAAAAAGAGGTGTAAATTTTACGCCTCTTTTTTTATTGTTTTAAATGCACTAAGCCACATAAAATAAAATGCCACGAAATGAACTCCTTGTTGTCGTTCTATTATGGATTCTGTCATCATATAAACGCATAGCATTCCTATTGAAAAAAGAAAAATCAAACCGCCCTTATTCCAAAAAGACCAACTAAACAATAGCAACATCAAAATAAAGAAAATCAACCCCACTACCCCTATTGCAACCGCTATTTGAATGAATTGATTATGCGGATTAAGATAAGTTTTAAAATTTACACCTTTTTCTAAATAAAATTCTTGCACAACGTTTTTCACATCACCCGTTCCTGCTCCAAAAACAAGATTTTTTGCAATCAACTCTCCTGCATTTTTATAAATAAAACTTCTTTGCGACACTGCATTGTTGAGTTTCTTATCTTTATTTTTTTCTATTTGTGTATTTGTTACAATATCATCAAATCTTTTGTTAATAGTATTCACTGCAAAAGAAGAAAAGACAAAGAAAAGAGAAACAAAAAAATACGCCAAAGTATTGATAAAACGTTTTCTTATAACAATTTCGTTAAATATAATTACGATAAAGGCTAAAAACATTGCAATTATTCCTATTCTTGAACTCAAAAGCACATTGTAAAGAGAGAGCCAAAGCATAAAAATAAGTTTTAAACTAAATGCTTTCTTAGTTGATTTTACAATATACTTCAAAGGCAAGAAATAAGAAAATAAAAAAGCAAAAGAAGTAAAAAGAGAAAGGTATGTAGGGTGATATTTTTGAGCTAAATTAACATATAATATTTTATATACTTTAAATCCTTCTACTGAAAAGGCATTAGATAAAGCCATTATAAGTAAATAAACTTGCATAACTATCAATCCTAAGGCAAAGGCGAAGAATAATCCCCATAAACGCTTTTTGGTAATAATTCGTTTTGGCAATAAACATACAGCAATCGGCAAAAGAATCAGCGGAAGTTTTATTATTAAATCTTTAAAACCTTCTTTTAAGTCTGTTGAATAAAACATTCCTATGCAATAGAGAAGATAAAACCCTATTAAATAAAGCACAGGATTTTTGAAATTAAGTATATTTGAAAAATATGTTTGATTCTTATTAACAAATAGATTTATCACCAAAACAAGTAATAACAAGAACAAGGAAAGAGATTTAAAGAATGGAGGCAAGCTAATAGAAAATCCTGCAAACAATAGTATCGGATAAATTGATTTATAAATAATTTCTTTCATTTCTTTAAGAGCTTTTAAAATTTCTGCAAATTTACAAATTAAATCAAAGAATTAAAAAATTATTTCTTTGTTTTATTTTCTTAATTCTTTGTTTTAATGTTTCAAATTTAAGTATTATTTTTGCTCCTTTAAAATTAAACTTAAAGATTATGAAGAATTGGAAAAATATATTCATTGCATCTGCCGTAGTTGCTTTACTTTATTTGGTTATTTGTGGACTTGGAGCAGGTGCTTCGGGCGATGAATACTTTCACGTAAATCATTCGGAAGATGTTTTCAACTATTATAAAACCTTAGGAGATGATAAAACTGCTGCAACCGTAACCGACAAAAATAACTTACCGTTTTATAGTCAGTTTCCAGATACTTTTATTCAGTTTATAATAAAAACTTTTGACATTGACAACTATATGACTCTCCGTCATTTGTTTTGCAACATTATTGCTTGGATTGGCATTATTTTCTCTGCACTTTTGGCAAAAAAACTTGGAGGCTGGAAAGCCGCAACAATAACTGTGATTTTACTTTTAATCTCTCCAAGATTTATTGGACACGCTTTCAACAATCTAAAAGACATTCCTTTTGCCACTTTTACTATTATGTCTATTTATTACATAATTAAATTCTTAGAACAATTACCAAAGTTTAAAATCTCTACAATTATATTGCTTACTCTTTCAATTTTCTTGACTACTTCTGTAAGAGTTGGTGGGCTTTTAATGATTGCTTACTTTGGTTTATTCGCTTTGGTTTACTTCCTTTACAAAAGAAAAGAATTAAAGCCTATTTTCTTTAAAACATTGTTAATTTCGCTTGGCATTTGCATAGTTGCATATTTCTTAACCGTACTTGTATGGCCGTATGCCTTAGAAGGAGTTTTCTCAAACGTTTTCAACGCTTTCTTAAATATGAATAAATTTGAAATTTCCATAAGACAAAACTTTGAAGGCGTTGCTCAATGGTCCGATGACTTACCTTGGTATTATTCTTGCAAATATATGCTAATTACAATTCCTATTGTAGTGCTTTTAGGCTTTATTCTCTCTTTGGTTTTTCTCTATAAAAATCGTAAAGATTGGTTTTTGTATTTTGTTTTACTCTTTACAACAATTTTCCCTCTTGTTTGGATAACAATAAATAATTCAAATGTTTATGGTGGTTGGCGACATTTAATTTTTATTTATCTTCCTCTTGTAGTGCTTTCAGCTCTTGGAATTTCAACTCTAATAGATTTGCTAAAAAACAAATATATAAAAATAATAACTATTGCTTGTTTACTTCTTCTTTCTTGGCATCCGATTTCTCATTCTATAAGAAACAATCCTTATCAATATGTTTACTTCAATCAACTCTGTGGTTCAACAAAAGGAGCCTATGGACAATATGAGTTAGACTATTATTATCATTCTTTAAGAGAGGCTTCTCAATGGATAATCGATAATGCAAAGAAAGATTCCAAAACAAAAGACAAAATTATCGTTGCTTGCTGGCACAAACCTATTATAGATTATTATTTTCGTAATGATACAACAAAATTTAAAACAGAATTTGTCCGTTGGAACGAAAGAGGAGAATTTGATTGGGACTATGCAATTTTCTGCAACACAGGAATCTATCCTTCACACTTACTAAAAGGAACTTTTCCTCCTAAAAACACTGTTCATTCTATTGAAATAGATGGTTATCCTATTTGTATTGTTTTGAAAAGAGAAGATAAAAATGACTTATTGGGTACAAATGCAAAAAATAATGGCAATTTAGACGAAGCATTACATTATTTCGATTTATCATTAAAACAAGATAGTCTCAACGAAACTGCATTGCTCAATTCAAGTCAAATATATCTTTACAAAGCTCAAGAAGAAGATACTCTATATCTTGAAAGAGCCGATTCTTCTCTTGTTTTGCTTAACAGATTACTAAGATATAATCCAGAACACGAAAACGCTAATTATTTCAAAGGCTATGCTCTTTTGATGAAAAATCAAGTTGAAGAATCCTTGTTTGTTTTAAATAACTTGATTACTCTATATAATCCAAAATATCCAGCAGCCTATGAACTAATTGCAAATGTTGTCTTTCAATTAGGAGAGATTGAAAAATCGGAAAGTTATTTGTTAAGAATAATTGAATTAGGCGTTGCTAACGAAAACACTGTTGGAATGTTGTTTAAGGTTTACGATGCAATGGGACTTAACAATAATGAAAAATACATAAGATTATATTCACACTTGGAAAAATTCCACAGAGAGCAAGGCGATGATAAATCAGCAGACGAATACTTAGATGCCTTAAATCAAGTAAGCCTTTACTAATTTTGATAAGGAAAGGCTTACTTTCTAAGGCTTATAATAACATTTCAATAAATTTTGGTAATTCTGTTAAAGGTTTAAAGCCCTGTTCCTCCATATTTTCGGAAATTGTTGTCAATTCAAAATAAGATAGTAAAGTTGCACATTCATATTCCCCTATCATTTCCTCTATAAGTGAATAAACTGCAACTAATAAATCTTCATCTTCTGTTTCTTTTGAGTCTAAGGCTATTTGAAGACCTAACATTTCAGCATCTTCTTCATTTTCCATTGGCATAAACCACATATTTTTACTACTCAAATGATAAGACGCAAAACTAATATTAACATTTGCTCCCTTACCTTGCTTAAAGGCAACAATATCCCAGAAATCTAAGATTGGCGATTGTTCATAAAGATTTATCAAATCCTCAAAATAATCAACATCTCCTTCTGCTGTAAGAATAAATTTTCTACCATTTGTACCTAATTTACTAATTTCAAAAGACAATCCTTCACTATATTGTTTCAAGTCTTCATCAAGAGAAGTTAAAATCTCTTCTTTTTCTTCTGTATTCAAGGAATCTAAATCCATTAACTTATCGCTTTTGACTTTAAAGCTATTCCAAAATTCTTCTATTGTTATTTTCATTTCCAATTTATTTGTTTTTATTTATTTAATCAAGTGTGCTTCTATTTCAAGTTTTACTCCAAATTTTTCCTTCACTGTTTCTATTACCAAATTCGCCATTTCTAAAACATCTTTCCCCGTTGCACCACCATAATTGACCATAACTAAGGCTTGTTTTGTATGCATTCCTACACAATTGTAGCGTTCGCCTTTGAAACCACATTGTTCTATCAACCACGCTGCTGATAATTTTATAGCATTTGGCTGAGAAAAACTAACTATTTGAGGAAATCTTGTTTTTAAATCTTCAAATTGTTCTTGGCTAATAGTAGGATTTTTAAAGAAAGAGCCAGCATTTGGCAATATTTCTGGATTTGGTAATTTTGAATCACGTATTTTTGTTACTATATCACACATTTTTATTGGCGTAATAGGATTTACTTTATTTTCTTCCAAGTAGGATTTTATCGCTGCATAGTCTAACTTTGGTTGAAAAATCTTATCTAATAAGAAAACAACTTTATAAATCAATTCTTCTTTGTGCGAGGTTTTCCAACGAGAGAATCTATAATCAAATTCGCAATCTGCATTCATTATTCTGTAATTATCAGAAGTTTTCATATTGTGAACCTCTACCCAAAGAATACGATCTGCAACCTGCATGCCGTATGCTCCAATGTTTTGAACAGGAGAAGCCCCTACTTGTCCTGGAATAGCAGCTAAATTCTCCAATCCAGAATAGCCATTCAAACAAGTCCAACGTACAAACTCTGCCCAATTTTCTCCTGCACTTACTTCCACAGCCACAGAATCTACTTCGTCAGAAATTATCCTTTTTCCCTTGTTATCAACCTTTATTATAGTACCTTCATACTCCTTGTTTAGAAAAATAGTATTGCTTCCTCCTGCAAGAATATGCACTCTTTGAGATTCTTTGTAAATTTTATCTATTTTTTCAAAGTCATTTTCAGAATTAAACTCAACAAATTTCTTTGCAACACAATCTATCGCAAACGTATTAAGTGATTTAAGGTTTTTATTCTCCATTATTTTCATATTTTTACACACTACAAATTTACATAAACTATGCAAAAATAATAGCATTTTGTCATATTTTCGTTAAAAAACTTTCATAATTCAAAGATAACTTATATTTTTGTAGTCTCTTATTTGAAAAAAAATAACATAAATGACACATCAAACTTTAGATTTTAACGGGATAAATCTGCATTATCAAGACGAGGGTAATGGAGACATCGTTTTGGTTTTAATTCACGGGTTTATGTCTGATTTAAGAGTGTGGTCATATTATGTTTTCTCATATATGAGAGAAATTAGAGTTATTACAATCGATCTTTTAGGTCATGGACAAAGCGAATGGTTTGAAAACACTCCAAGTACTATGGAGTTGCAAGCTCAAGCTGTTAAAACGGTTTTAGATCACTTGAATATAAAAGAATGCGTTATGGTTGGGCATTCTATGGGTGGCTATGTTTCTTTGGCTTTCGCAGAGGCATATCCTCAATACATAAAAGGACTTTGTCTTTTTCATTCTCACGCTTTGGCAGATAGTAATAACATAAAAGAAAAAAGGGAACAAACTTGCAATATCATAAATCAAAATAGAGCAAGTTTTATAATCAATTTCATTCCTAATCTTTTTGCCCCTGCAAATCACGATAAGTTTTATTATGAGATAAAAGACTTGCAAGATTCTGCACTTGAATCAAAAGCAGATGGACTTATTTTAGCACAAAAAGGCATTGCAACTCGCACATCGAAAATAGAACTTCTCAAAACAATAAACTCACCTGTTTTATTCATTATAGGAAAGCAAGATTCTCGCATTCAATTGGACGTGGCCATAGCACAAGCAAGTTTTCCTAAACATTCTGAGATTTTAATCTTAGAAAACGTTGGACACATGGGGCATATTGAATCACGAGAGATTATAAAACAACGTTTATTGTCGTTTACTTACTCTTGTTTTGCCATTTAAACAAAATGAGAGATTTTACCAAAGGTAGTATTGGCGGAAATATTTTTCTATTTAGCATTCCCCTTATGTTGGGGAATTTATTTTTGCAATTATATAACTTTGTTAATAGCGTATTTGTAGGACATTTTCTTGGCGATCAGGCTTTGGCAGCAGTAGGAACTGTTTATCCTATTGTATTCTTTTTAATTTCGTTAATAATTGGAATAGGCTCGGGAGCAAGCGTTGTTGTTTCTCATTTCTTTGGGGCAAAACAATTTGAAAAAATCCCTTTAATCATCAGCACTTTTTATATTTTTTTCATAATTCTTGGACTCATTGTATGTTCCCTTAGTATGATTTTCTCAAAAGAAATATTCTCTTTGCTTAATCTTGAAAAAGAGGTTTGCAATTTAGCTATTTCTTATATAAGAATATATATGATAGGAATGTTTTTTTCGTTTTGTTTCAATAGTGCAGTGAGTATTCTTAGGGGATTAGGTGATAGCAAAACTCAACTCTACTATCTTATTGCAACAAACATATTAAATGGAATCCTTTCTTACATTTTTCTCGCTGTAATGAAATGGGATTTAAATTCAACAGCATGGGCAACAGTAATTTCACAAGCAACTGCATTTATAACTTTATTTTTTCACTTACAAAGGACAAATCCTTACATCAAAATCAAAAAAGCAGATAAATATTTTGATAAATCTATATTAAAAGAGATAGTAAAAATTGGTTTTCCAACAGGAATACAACAATCTGTTATAGCTCTTTCACAAATATTCATCATAGGAATTGTTGCAATCTTTGGCTCCGATGCCTTAACGGCCTATTCAGCAGCTTCACGTGTTGAGTCAATCGCTCTTTTGTTAATATTAAATTATTCTTCCGCACTTTCTTCATTTGTTGGACAAAACTATGGTGCTACAATGTATTCAAGAGTTAGAAAATCGCTTTCTCACTCCCTGCAAATAACAAGTATTATAAGCCTTATTACTGCAATTGTATTTTGTTGTTTAGGAAAAGAAATAATGAAACTCTTTTCTCAAACCCCAGAAGTCTTAGAAATAGGTTTTGATTACTTATTTATAATGGGATTATTTTGGATAATACTCAGTGCAATGAATGTCTTTCAATCTTTTTTCCGTGGATTAGGCGACACTTTCTACCCTATGTTAATCAGCATTCTTTCTTTGTGGATAATAAGACTTCCTATTTCGTATTTACTTTCCTTAAATATGGGGACAAGAGGCATTTGGATTGGAGCACCTATATCATGGGCAATTGGTTTAGTAGCATATCTTATTTATTATAAACGTTCTAAATGGATGAAAACAATATTTAAAACAACAATCATTCTATTTCTTTTTGCAAGTCCTTGTTTTCTAAACGCACAATCTTGCAAAGATTTTCTTTCTCCTTTAAAAATAACACTTGCTTCTTCGGGACATTTTGGCGAATTGCGTTCTAATCATTTTCATTCAGGGATTGATTTAAGAACAAACGCTGTTACAGGACAAGCAGTCATTTGTCCCTTTGACGGAGAAGTATCAAGAATAAAAGTACAAGTTTATGGAGGAGGCAAGAATCTTTACATAGATCACACAAACGGTTATACAACAGTATATATGCACTTAGAAAATTATGCAGGTGCAATAGCCGATTATGTAAAAAAGCATCAATACAAAATACAATCATACGCTTTTGATTTATATGTACCAAAAGGAAAATTAAAACTAAAAAAAGGAGACACAATTGCTTTTTCGGGAAACACAGGCTCCTCAGGTGGTCCTCACCTTCATTATGAAATCCGCAACACTTCTTCTCAAAAAACAATAAATCCTGTAAATATGGGATTAAAACTAAAAGACGACCTCGCTCCTACGCTTTATAGTGTAAGGATTGTGCCAAACGACAAGACATCTACAATAAACGGCAAAAACGAAGAGGCATTTTTCAACATAAAAAGTGGAAAACCTACCCTATTACAAAACACTATAAACTTAGAAGGCGATTTCTATATTTGTTTTGAAGCATACGACCGCTCAAATGGCAGTACCGAAAAAAACGGTGTTTACGATTCCAAACTATTTGTTGATGACAAGTTAATATTTCGTTACAATAACAATGCGTTTTCTTTCACAGAACAAAGATATGCAAATGCTATTATAGACTTTGCCTACTATAAAACCAAAGGCAAAAGAATGCTAAAAACAAAACAAATGCCCGGTTGCAAATTCTCTAACGTTACATACGCCAACAAAGGAATAATCAGCGTTAAAAACAACGAAACAAAGAAAATTACAATAACCTTAGAAGACGAAAAAAAGAACAAAAACACATATACATTCTTTTTGAAATCCGATGGAAATAAAGCACAACTCGCAACAAACAACTCACAACAAAAAGGCATAAAACACATTCCTTACGCCAAAGGATTAACCTTTAACACAAACGATTTAAGCCAAATAACAATCCCTGCAAACGCCCTTTACGAAGACTTAGACCTACAATACTCCTACTCACAAGGAAAATATGGCTGCATACATCAAATAGGCAACAACACTGTACCCTTACACAAAAAATTTACAATGAAACTCCGTTACAACAAAAACCTAAGCAATAAAAACAAAGCCTTAATTGTAAGAATAAGCGACAAAGGAGGCAAAACATCAATCGGAGGCAAAGTAGAAGGCGATTACATCGTAGCAAGCACCTTCGATTTAGGACGATACGCAATAGAAATCGACACGACAGCACCAAAAATCACCCCTAAAAACTTCAAAGACAAACAAAAACTAAACCCAAAACAAAAATTCATTCAAATAAAAGTAACAGACAACCTTGCAGGCATAAGAAACGTAAACGCATATCTAAACGACAAATGGCATTTAATGGAATATGACGGGAAAACCTCCACAATATTCTGTCCCGCAAGCGAAATTCCAAAAGGCGAAAACAAATTAAAAATCATCGCAACAGACGAAAAAAACAACAAGACAACAACAACATTTACTATTGTAAAATAAAGGAAAAAAAATCCTTTGAAATAAAAAAATAATTCTTAGAAAAAAATATTTTTTTCTTTGCTTTTTTTCATTTTTTCAAAGACTTCACTCATCAAAACCATAATTTACCCTAAAACGCTCTCTATTTTCGTCAATTTTTCGCAAAAAATTTCGCAAAAATCCCAAAATGAAATTTCTGCAAAATAAAGGTTTTTGTCTGCAAATTTTGAGTTACAAAAAATAAGAGTTTCTATAAGATTTTTTTGTGCTTTAAAAAATTTGTTATACATTTGTAAACGGAAAATTTAACGACGTAAAAAAGCGTTTTTGTCTGTTATTGGTAAATTGAAACCTGGGAAATTTCAAATTAAGCACCAAATAAACAGGTGGAGAACGTTCACGAGTATATCGTGGGCTTTTCTTATTTGGCACAAAGATAGTTTACAGGACAATTTAACATAAGACAAAGTTCACGACTTTTTTATTGTCTTTTTGTTGTAAGGAATAATTTATTAAAAATAAATAAAAACTGAAAAAAATGAAAAGACAAATTAAAAAAATCACTTTGCTAATTTTGGCAATCTTAGGAGTAAGTTGTGTAAATGCACAAACAGATTTCTCTATTCACCTAGGCGGTTCTTTACCTTTTGGAAAATATGCAGATTATGCCCTTTCACCAAGTTCTTCACCTGATGGGAATGATTTTATTGCGTGGAATATAAAAACAGATAAGGCAGGCGCTGCTATGGGATTTAATCTTGGAGTGAAATTCCGTTTTAATATTCCAACTATTAAAGGTTTGGGGATTATTGCAACAGCTGATCTTTTCATTAATCCTTCAAATAAAGAAATTAAAGACTCTTTTGAAGATTATATGATATTATTTTGTGCTCAAAATTCAGTAAATAATTATGATTTTAGCATACCTAAATATTTCAATATCCCAATTATGCTGGGGTTAAACTATGAGCAACTTATTGAAAACAATGTGAAAATTTATGGAGAAGGTGGTGTAGGAATTAATATCGGTACTATAACCAATTTAGAAATGAGCTTTAAATATCAAGATTTAAATCTTGTGTATAATACAGATTATGAAAATCAATATTCTTTTGCTTTTCAAGTTGGAGTTGGAGTTTTATTATCTGAAAAATTGAGTTTAGGAGTTCATTACTACAATTTAGGTTCTCAAAAAGTTAAAGGAGATGTGAGATATAGAGCCACATGGAATGGAGGCGGTGAAAGTGAACGAGGAAATTTTGTATTTGATAGAATAAATCCAAATATGATTACTTTAAGACTTGGTTATCATTTTTAATAATAAATATAAAAAAATAATTAGTATGAAAAAATTATCATTATTGTTAATTATCTCATTAACACTTGCAAGTTGTACATCTACAATAAACGTTACAAGTTTCGGACAGTACAATAGAAACATTGAAACTGTTAAATCAGATTTAGCAAATAAAGGATATACTTTATCTGGTCACAACCAAGAATCGTCAAGCAATACAGTAGTAACAGGTGTTTCGTATTCCACCTATACAGGTTATGGAACTGCAATGGATAATGACCATTACACTTACGATACTTATACATTTTCAAATGCAAATGGAGACTTTGCGGAAATCTCTCTTAAATATAGAGGGAGATACTCTTCTTATTCTGACATGAATTATATGCAAACAGTTGAATTATTAGGTTGCAAAACTTCTAAATCTTCTGATTATAATAAAATATGTGGATACGATTCTGCTGTAAAACCATATTTAAGTAATATGTATAAAGATGCAAATGTTGAAGTTTATGATGAAAGTAAAACGTATCTGCTAATATTATTATTAACTTGTGTTAGTCCTTTACTATTATTACCTTTTATGTAATTTTACATACGTTCTATTTTCTAATACAAACAAAAAAACGCTCGTAAGTCTTAGTAATATTTCGACAAACGAGCGTTTTGTTTTTTTAAAAAGCTTTTTAATTAAAATTCTAATATTGGTACTACGTTTATTTTATAGTCTTTCTTCTCTATAACTCTTTTATCATTATATGTTACTATAATAAGATTATTGCAATTCAATTCTTCGGCACATTCAACAATGCTTTCCACCTCACGTTTCTCTGTTTTAGGGCTACTCATATCATAACATACTTGAACAAGAGTTTCTACTTTATTTGCTTTACGAAGAACAAAATCTACTTCTTTATCGTTTCGTGAGCGATAATAAAACATTGTTTTTTCCACATCATAGCCTCTGCGTAACAATTCTATGAAAACTTGATTTTCAAGCAATCGTCCAAGATTTTCACTCAAAGAAAAAGACTTAGAAGTAATAAATCCATTATCAACTAAATAAACCTTTCGAGGTGCTTTTTGCATCAATTTAAGCTTATTATTGTAGCGTGATAGATAGTAAAAAAGGTATGGCTCATGTAAATAATCCATATATTTTTTTGTTGTATTGACACTTGATAATCCAAGTTCTTTTGCCAAATCGTTTGCACTAATTGGATTACAGAAATTAGAGACAAGATACATCGCAAGATTATTTAAGTCTGTAATATTACGAACTTTATGACGTTTAGCGACATCTTTCCATATAATAGAATCAAATAAAGTATCAAGATAACTACGAGATAATTGACGCAAAGCAACTACCTCTGGATAACCTCCATGTTTTAAATAATCATCTATTAGTAGTATAAAATCTGTTCTTTGTTCTGATTTTGGCGAATGTAAATCAAGTTGATTCCAATCGAAAAATTCTTCAAGACTAAATGGCAACATCTCTATTTGAACATACTTACCTGTTAATACAGTTGCCATTTCGCTGCTAAGCATCTTTGCATTACTACCTGTTATCACCAAATTCTTCCCCATTCTATATAATTGACTAACCCACAAATCCCATGATTCAAGATTTTGCACCTCATCTAACAATATATATTCATAATCGGGATAAACCTCATCTAACATTCTCATTACAAGTTCTGAATTCCATGCTTCTAATAAAGAATTATTATCAAAATTAAGGTAAGCGAAATTTTTATTACGCAACATCAATAATGCTTGTGTGGATTTTCCAACACGGCGAGGACCTGTTATCAACTTAATCAAAGGACTTTTCAATAACACTTCTACATTTTGATTATTTCTACGCATCAAATAAGGACGAGAAACAAGTTCATCACGTTCCTTTCGCTGATTTAAAATAATTGTTTTCATCTTTCAACTCATTTTTCAAGTGCAATATTACGAATTTTTATGCAAAAAACAATCTGTATTGCATAAAAAAGTGTGTTTTTTATGCAATACAGATTGTTTTTTGATGATTTTTTTCCTCTTTTATCTCTCTTTTACCAATCCTTCGTTGAAGGCGTAAATAAGTTTCTTTAAGTTGGCGATTTGTTCTCTTAATTCGTCTCCAAGTTCTGTGTCGCCTATTAGGATATTTTCTGTTCTTTGTTCTATCAAATAGTTCTTTGAAATAATATCACTTTCGTTTTCTATTGATTCTTGTGGAGATGAGAACGGTTCGTGTTCAACTAAGAACAAACGGCTTGAACCTGACACCAAAGTGTAGCCACCTATTCCTGTTTCTTTTTGATATGCTTTTGACATTCCGCCGTCTATTACAAGCAATCTGCCGTTTGCCATTATTGGACTTTCGCCTTTCTTCACTTTAACCGGCACGTGTCCGTTTACAATTCTTGCTTTTTCGTTATGAAGTCCAAATTCGGCTAAAATTCTTTCGCAAAAGGCTACATCGTTTCTATAAGTGTAGTATTTATCAAGTATTTCTGCTTGTTGTTCTTTTGCATCTATTAAATATCTTTCAAAGGTTGCCATTCGGTGTTTACCAAAAATTGGCGAGCAAGCACCACACCACAAATACCAAAAATAGTCTCCATCATCGTTTGTTTGATTAAAACGATTTACCCACACATTTCTTACGGTTTGTTCTAAGCAATCAAGTAGTTCTTTGCCCTTTACCATTTTTCCTTTGTGGTTAAATTCTTTAA
The DNA here is from genome assembly GCA_937876865.1 of uncultured Bacteroidales bacterium. Taxonomy (GTDB): domain Bacteria; phylum Bacteroidota; class Bacteroidia; order Bacteroidales; family P3; genus Onthomorpha. The sequence goes on from CALEFF010000013.1 coordinate 35,715, forward strand.
ATTCGGTTTCATTCTTCATTGGAATGCAACCATGAAGCATCAATGTGTTGTTGCAAACCGAGTAAACTCCACCATTTGAGAACAAGAACGATACATCGCTTTGCAAACGGCGTGAGTTAAGGAATGATTGTCTTATTTTTTCTATTACTTCCTCTTCTTCGTCTGTTAGTTTGTAAGGGTCTTTTGGGTCAATTGTTGGATAATATGCGTCTTTTAGTTCATAGTCTTTGCCATCAAGGTGAATTGTTCCTTTTTCATAGTCGATTTTGTCGAGCAATAGACGATGCGACATATCGAAGTTTGGATTTCGCATCACAAGTTGTCCTTCTAATTTGAAACTTATTACTGCTATTGCTTTATGTATTACTGTCATCAAACGCACATTTGCATCTTGATAGTTTTCTTCTTTTGTTCCTTTTGGCACAAATGGAATTGCAGGGTCATTTTCATAGGTTTTCAAAGCAAAAGTTACAAGTGGCATTAGGTTTATGCCATAATCGTCTTCGATTGTATCAACTGAGCCATATCTTGCTGTCAATCTAATTACCTCTGCTACGTCAAATTTATTTCCACAGGCTGCTCCCATCCATATAATGTCGTGATTTCCCCATTGAACATCGCAAGCGTGATGATTTTTCAAGAGTTCCATTACATCTGCTGCTCTTGGACCACGGTCAAATATGTCTCCAATTACGTGAAGTCTATCAATTAACATTCTTTTTATGAATCCACAAATAGATTCTATGAATTTGTCGGAACGTTTCAATTCCACAATACTTTCAACTATTGAATCGTAATAGGCTTGCTTATCGGAAGTTGTTTCATTCAACAATTCTTCTATTATAAATGCGTATTCGCTATCCATAGCCTTACGAACCTTTGAGCGAGTGTACTTTTTGGCTACTTGACGTGCTACTCTTACTAATTTATTCAAAGTAAGTCTGTACCATTCTTCGTTTACAACTCCCTTACTCTTTAATTGAGAGAGTTTATCCATAGGATAGTAAATAATTGTTGCTAATTGATTTTTTTCTGCCACTGAAATAGAGTGTCCAAACACCTCATCAATTTTTCTTTTCACTGCTCCCGAAGCATTAGACAAGATATGATTGAACGTATCGTACTCTCCGTGAATATCTGTTACGAAATGTTCTGTCCCTTTTGGCAGTAAAAGAATTGCTTTTAGCTTAATTATTTCGGTACTTGCTGCTTGCAAGGTTGGAAATTGCTTGGCTAATTGATTGTAAAACTTCAATTCTTCGTTGGAAATTGTGATATTATCTGTGTTCATATTGATTTATTTTTTTATATTTCATTAATAAGTTGTTTAAATACCTCTCCCCTATGTTCAAAGTTTGTAAACATATCATAACTACTTGCAGCAGGCGAGAGAAGACATATCTTTTCTTTCTGAGTGTTTGCTTTACACCAAGAAACTATTTCTTTGTAGTCATCACTCAAAAGACAATTATAATTATTCGCCTTTTCTTTCATTTCTTTGTAGATTCTCTTTCCGGCTTGACCTACAAAAGCAATATTTTTCACTTCAAACTCTCCTATTTGCTCCACAATAGGCGAGTAATCTATTCCTCTATCCATTCCTCCAAGTATAAGAGTTTGAACTTTCTTTAATGCCTTTAAAGCTTCTATTGTTGCCTGTGGTATTGTGCTTATACTATCATTATAATACGTTACTCCGTTTTTCTCTCCTACGTATTCCAAACGATGAGCAAGGGGTTGAAAGTTTTTTGCCGTAGTTTCGGCTTCTTCTTTCTTTGCTCCAAACTCTTGTGAGGCAATAATAGCAGAAAGAATATTCATTTGATTATGATCTCCCTTTAAGTAATTCGCCTCAATCGTTGCTTCCTCTTTTGAAAAAGGTTTTTGTCTTGATTGCAATGGAGTTTTTTCTAAAAGAGCGTTGATTTCCTTTGAGTCTTTGTTGAAAATAAAAACACCTTGCTTTGTTTGCTTGGTTGCAATGTTGTATTTCGATTCTTTATATTGATCATAACTATCAAAATGATCAAGATGTTCTTCAAATAAGTTAAGCAATATCGAAACCTTTGGCGAGGTGTGAATAAATTGTAATTGATGTGCCGAAAGTTCTGCAACAATTATTGTATTTTCTTTAATATTTGAAATTATATCTAAAAGAGGTACTCCAATGTTTCCTGCAAGCAACACATCAAAACCTTGATCTAAAAGAATTTTATAAACCAAATTACTTGTAGTACTTTTACCTTTTGTGCCAGTTACACCTATTGTTTGATTAGAATATAGTTGTAGGAAAATATCTGTTTGAGATGTGATTTTTTCTCTATCAAGCCCTTGTAGTTTTTTCATCGAAATGCCCGGAGTCTTAATGTATAGAGTATAGTCTTTCAAGCATTCGTCTTGCAAGGTGCAATTTGCCAAAGACGATTTATCATCTGCTATCAAAATTTCTTTCTCTGGCAAAAGTTCTTTAATGAGTTTATGGGTTGATTGTCCCTCTCTGCCGTAACCAAGTATTGCTATTTTGTGAGGTTTCAAAAGTTTTATAAGTGCAGCACGCTTTGTTGCAAGATGAGTATTTGAAAAAATTTCTAAATCTCTTGCAGGCAAATTATGATTGTTTGATAATTCAAAAAGTTTGTGCGAATCAACACTATTTAAATATTGTTTTGAAACAGGAAGGCTTAGCCATAATTTCAAAAGACATTCTTTTCCTAAGTCGGCTTTTTGATTTTTCAAACAAAGAGCAAGAGCCACATTCACCTCGCTTACAGTTCCTACGCATTCAAAAGGTTTTGTCTGTCTTTCTCCACAGAGTTGTAAAAAGTATTCTTCTAAATCTTTGTCTTCAAAAAGGTTTTTAGAAAATATTGCAATCAATTCTTCTTTTGAAACAAAAGGCGAGAGAATTATAAAAGCAAATAAACATTTCGGACACTTGCCACACCAAATATTTTGTTTGCTTCCTGCATTGCAACTCTTAAAAACAGACTTGTAATCAAGCTTTGAAAAAAGTTTTGCAATATGTAGTTCGCTCAAAGGACGAAGAAACGAAAAGTAATAAAAATCTTCTGATATAAACTTTGCAACATAAGCTCTAAAATCGTTTTCAAATTCAAGGCTTTTAGAGTATTGATGATTTACCTCTAAGCCTTTAACCGTAGATTCCGAAGCTGAATCTTCATTACTAAGAGCTATGTATTTTCTTTTTGTGAGTGCAGAAATTAAAAGCGTAGTAAAAGCAAGCATTGCCGAGAATGGAGTGTGCCCATTCAAGCAACCTTGTGCATTAAGTTCTAATAAATGAGCGTCAATCACTCTTTTGCAAGTCAAAGTCTTCTCTTGGCTAAATCCTGCTATTGAACAACAATCCACAGTTGCTCCTCTTGGATTGATAATAAAAGGAACGACATCTCTATTTGCAGAAAGCAATAAATCCATTGTTACAACCGAATCCTTACCTCCCCCTATTGGCACGATATATTGGTCAAATGTTTCAAATTTTTGTGGACAAGTAAAATTCTCTGACTCATTTTCTATGTTTAAAAACTCTTCTTGCGAGATGTTTATGCCATTTACGTAGAAAAATTCGCCAAGTCCATTATAGTAAAGTTTCTTATAGAAATCTATTTGTTCTTCTTTTAGGGCATAAGGCTTTATAATAACTCTTGGAGAGCAAAAAGCCTTCCAATAAGATATTAACTCCACCATTCCCATGTTGAAAACAAGCAAAGAAAGTTGCTCTTTACTCAAATGAGAAAAAGAAAAGAAATCTTTTTTCTCTACCAAAAGAGTTGGAGAAAAAGTATGCTCACCGTTAATGAAAGTAAATTCTATATTTAATCCCTTTTCGTCTATTGAATACTTAAAATCTTCATAAACAAAAATTGGATATTGTTTTCTGAAACTATTGAATTTTTCGGTATTGTTCATTTTAGTTCTAATAATCTTGTCCTTGCTCAATTGCTTGCTCTAATTCCTTGTACCATTTCTCAGAAAAGCGTCTTATTAACGGCTCTTTAAGTGTTTTATACAAAGGATTATCTCCTTTTTTGCATACAGCGTCCTTGCAAATCTCCCAACGATGATAGTTTAATGCACGAAATTCTCCATAATCCTTTACTCTAATTGGGTAAAGATGACAAGAAATAGGCTTAATGAAATCAATATCTCCGTTTCTGTATGCCATTTCTATTGCACACAAGGCTAAACCATCTTGAAACTTAACAAAAACACATTCTTTGTTATCTATAATGTTTGTACACAAATCTCCATCGTCATCTTTTAGCCAAAAACCTTCTTTTTTCACTATTTCAACAGCCTTTTTCTCCATATAAGGCTCTATTTTTGGTAAAAGATTTTCTATAATCTCTATTTCTTTTTTTTCAAGCGGTGCACCAGCGTCTCCTTCTACGCAACAACAACCTTTACACTTGGTTAAATCACAAGAAAATCCTTCATTTTTTATATCTTCGCTTACTAAACAATTGCCAACTATTAACATAATATTGCATTTTTATCGTTGCAAAGTTAAAAAATAAAAAATCATTTTCGTACTTTTGCAACTAAAATCAAAGAAAAATAGTTTGACGTTATGGAATTAAATGAAGAAATAGCAAAAAAACCAAGTCTTAATTTTATAGAAGAGATAATAGAAAACGATTTAAAGAATGGTAAACACAAAAGCATAATAACTCGTTTTCCTCCTGAACCTAATGGATATTTACACATAGGACACGCAAAAAGTATTTGCCTTAATTTTGGAGTAGCAAAGAAATATGGTGGAAAAACCAACCTTCGCTTTGACGATACTAACCCTGTAAAAGAGGATACAGAGTATGTTGAATCTATAAAGGAGGATATAAAATGGTTAGGTTTCAATTGGGCAGAAGAACACTACGCTTCTGATTATTTTGAGCAACTTTATCAATGGGCAATTGAACTTATCAAAAAAGGATTGGCGTATGTGGACGACCAATCTTTGGAAGAAATGAGAGAAAATAGAGGAACGGTTCAAACACCAGGGAAAGATTCTCCTTATCGAAACAGAAGCGTTGAAGAAAACCTTGATTTATTCCAAAGAATGAGAAATGGAGAATTTGAAGACGGAAGTAAAACTCTTAGAGCAAAGATTGACATGGCTCATACTAATATGCATATGCGTGATCCTATAATGTATCGTATTCTTCACACAACTCACCACAAAACAGGAGACGTTTGGCCAATTTATCCTATGTATGACTACGCTCATGGTGAGAGTGATTCAATTGAAAACATAACTCACTCTATTTGTACTTTGGAATTTGATATTCACCGTCCACTTTACGATTGGTTTATACAACAATTAGACATTTTCCCTTCACATCAATACGAATTTGCAAGACTTAACCTCAACTATACAGTAATGAGCAAGCGTAAACTCTTACAATTAGTAAAAGAAAACTACGTTTGCGGTTGGGACGACCCGAGAATGCCAACTATTTGCGGTCTAAGAAGAAGAGGATACACACCAGAAAGTATCAGAAACTTCTGTGAAGACATAGGAGTTGCGAAAAGAGATAACGTAATCGATTACACACGCCTTGAAAACGCACTTAGAGATGATTTAAACAAAAAAGCACAAAGAGTAATGGCTGTTTTAAATCCTGTAAAACTTGTAATTGACAATTATCCTGAACAAAGCGAAGAGCTTGATGCGATAAACAACCCAGAAGATGAAAGTGCAGGAACAAGAAAGGTTAGTTTCTCAAAAACACTCTTCATTGAAAGAGATGATTTTATGGAAAACCCACCTAAAAAATACTTCCGTATGGCAATAGGTCAAGAAGTTCGTTTGCGTTATGCCTACATTGTAAAATGCACCTCAATAGAAAAAGACGCAGAAGGCAATATCACAACAATACATTGCGAATATGACCCTGCAACACGTGGAGGCAACACACCTGATGGAAGAAAAGTCAAAGGAACTATTCATTGGGTAGATGCAAACAACTATGTTGAAGCAGAGGTTCGCCTATTCGACAGATTATTCCAAAGCGAATCACCAGACAAAGTAGAAGAAGGAAAAACATTCCTTGATAATCTAAACCCAGATTCTTTGAAAGTATTGGAAAATTGCAAATTAGAAAAATTCCTTGCAAACACAAAACCATTAGATAAGTATCAATTTGAAAGACTTGGTTACTTCTCAACCGATTATGACACAAAAGAAAATCACCTTGTCTTCAATCGTGCTTGCACACTTAAAGATTCGTGGAATAAATAACAAGAAACACAATGAGTTTTATGAAAAAACAAATCTTAATATTAACGTTAATACTAACAAGTCTATGTGCTTTTTCACAAAGACATAGACTTGCAAACGGAGAGCCTTATGATATATTCTTACAAGTAAAGCCTATGGGAGGAATGGCCTTAGGAGATTTTGCAAAAAACAATACTTATATTTACGGAAGCCACTTTGCGTTGGAATTTCAATTACAAGAAACAAAACTTGGAATAGGATTAGAATTTGGATACAACTATTGCGTTCCTATGGCATACAAACGACCATTTGTTCCAACAAAAAACAATTGGGCATCACACCAAGTGCCAATGATTTTAAACTTTAACTATTATATCTTTAACGAAAGAATCAAGCCATACGTAGGTTTAGGAATTGGAACAATATGGGGACGATATGATTATTCACTTTCCTCAGAAGAATCCACAGAAGAATATTACCTAAGAGACTTTGAAGGACAAAATGGTTGGAGATTTGGACTTACACCAAAAGTTGGCTTAATGATAAGCATGGATCACAAACATGGATTTGGATTAGAATTTTCACTTCCTTACCAATTTGGCTTCAATCGCCTCGAAACACAATACACAATCAACCTTGGCTTAAATTACACATACATAATAGATTAAAAAATCAAAGAAAAAATAAAATAATACTTTGTTTTTTTCAAAAAAAGCAAAGGATTATTTTTTTAAAACAAAGAAAAATTTGACAAGCGAGCAAAATATTTTGATTACATTTGCAAAAAAGTATTTTTCATGAAAGAAAACGACAAAAAAGAATACAGAAATTGGTATAAAACACTGCTAAGAATCCAGAAAAAAGAACTAATCTTATTTGTGGTCTTAATTTTATTAGCATTTATTTTTGTAGGAATTTCAGAAACAGCTTATGAATGGTTTAAAATAATCAAAATATACTCTGTTCTTGACAATAAACCTTTGATAAATATTCCTATTTGTATTATTATCTCAAGTTTTGCAATCTGGTGGTGGACAAAAATTTGGAAAGATAAAGACATTAGACCTTATAGATTGGGAATAATCATTTCCTTATTCATTATTACTCTTTATAGCAAAGTTAAATACGCAAATATCACAGAAAATATTAATTACGAACACTTTTTCATAGGTTTATTAGTGATTTCGGCTATAATAATTATTACTAAATTTATTATTTACAATTTTTTCACTCGCTCAATCATACTTAAATTTATCAGTAAACACAAATGTTTATTAAAATGGTATTTAAGCAAGAATCGATTTAAGAGAAGCAGAAAAATAGTAAAACTAAGACAAAAAGAACCCGAATTAAAAGGTTTTTCAGTTGATGATACAGAAATAAAGCTCTCTATAAACCAAATAAAATACGCAGAAACATTAGTAAAAAAGTTAAAAAACACTGATTTAAGCAAAGAATCTTTTGCCGTAGGCATAACAGGAGAATGGGGATCGGGCAAAAGTACGTTTCTCAATACGATAAAAAAAGAAATAAAGAAGGAAGATTTTGCAGAAATTGTAGAATTTAATCCTTGGCTTTGCAACTCTCCCGAACAAGTTACGCAAGATTTCTTTGCAACTCTCATAAATAAATTATCGCCAAAGCATAGTACATTATCAAGAGATATAAATAAATATGCAAAATTGCTAAACAAAATAGCAAAACCAAGCCTTAGCATTTTCGGAATAGACTTAGACCTAACGCCGAGCGATGATAGTCTTGATGAATTAAAAGAAAACATTTCCAAAAAATTAGCAAAACTTCCAAAAAAAGTAGTAATCCTAATAGACAATACAGACCGACTTGAAGGAAATGAAATATTTGAAATTCTAAGACTAATAAGAAACACAGCAGACTTCAAAAACGTAATCTACATAGCAACCTACGACAAAGAATACGTTACAAACGTACTAAACAAAAACAAAATCAAAGACCCTGATAATTATTTAGAAAAAATATTCCAAACAGAAGTTCATCTACCAAAGGTAGAAGATTATGAATTGTGGGATACGTTGATGAAAGAAATAGAAGCAAATATCTCGCTAGATTATAATGTAATTAAAAATATTTATTCCAATTTTAGTTTCAATGACAAAGAATTAGTTTCACAAATATTAAGTAATTACCGACAAGTTAAAAGATTCGCAAGGCAATTTACGGCTTATTTAGATTACTTAAACAACAATAATTTGATAAACAATTTTCATATTATTGATTTATTTTGGTTAGAATTATTACAAACATACGACAAAAACACATATAACATTCTCGCAAAAGATAGACTAAATTTGTTAGAAGTTAGAGACAACTCATACATACTACAAAATAAAGAAGACAATACAACATTAGAGGAAAAAACAAAGAAAATTTTAAACACACTTTTTGACATAAGTTATAATGGGCTATATGACACATTAGAAAATAATGACAATTTTAATAAACGATTAGCTTTTAAAGAGAACTATAATCTATATTTTGCCCTTAACATTCCTTCATACAAATTATCTCTAACAGAAATGAAAGAGTTATACGACAAAGAGCCCGAAGAAGTTGTAAAAAAATGGCTCGATAGCGGAAAAAACGAAGAATCAATTGTTTTTAGATTTAATAATCATGAAAATATAATACACAATGAAGATAATTTAAAAAAACACATAATCGGTCTATTATATTTTGCATTAAATGCCAAGGTTAACTTCGAAGATATAAAAGAATTATTAAAATCAGATAAATATTGTGATAATCAAGAAATAGTAGATAACACAACAAATAAGTGGTTTAATGATAAAATAGAAAATTGCGTAAAGGATGAGGATTTTATCAAATTAAGTACATTACTAAACAAACTTTATTATCAAGAATTTGAACCTTCTATTGGACAATACGTATGCCCTTTAATTATAGATTCAAAAGATATAGAAAACTACTTAAATACGCTCATAAAAAAATACATGGATAGCATACGAAATTCTGTGAATATTTTTGATCTAATATCAGAAAATAAAACGCTATCTAAAATCTTCAAGAATTGTTGTGTTACAAATAAACATTTTGATAACCAAGGAAATGATTGTTATGAAAAGAAATCAATTGTCATAAATACCATTATTGAATTTTTCAACAATAAAACAGACGAAAAATCAAAAAAACAGTTTATAAACCATTGTCTTAATCTACCTGAGAGAGGAGAGTTCTTTGGAAATTACCCAAGGCTTTATATTAAAAAGTTAGAAGCAATTCAAACAAATAGATAATAAACAAAATTAAAGACAAATAAATATGGGGTTATTAACACAAGATATTGGTTTATTGTTTTAGTTAACTCTTATAATAGGGCTATTAGTTCTTATTACTCCTTTAATTATCTTTCTATGTGTAGTAAAATATACACGCAATAAAGATAAAAAAGACAGAAACAACAAATTTAAGTCATGAAAAGATTATTTGTATTTGCAAGTTTATTGTTTTTTACAATATTTTCGTTTGCACAAGGTGCGATAATGGAGCTTGAAGAAAATTACGAAAGGAGTTTTAGTTCTGAATTAAAAGATTGCTATATAGAAAATAGCAATTCATCATCGTTATCTTCTATTATTATGCTTTTTTTCTTATTATCTCCTGTTTTAATCATATTATATATTCGTTGGAAAGACAAAAATCAAAGAAACAAAAAGTAGTAAAAAGAATATAAATGAAAGAAAAAATTTATTTAATCTTTGGTTTGATGATTTTATTCTTTGCTTTGCTGTTTCAAAGTGCTTTTTCGCAAAGGCAAAAGTCTTTTGTGTGTGTGTGTGTAAAAACTATTAAATCAAGTCAAAGTCGCATTAATTCCGCAGAGTTTAGCCCTGATGGGAAATACATTCTTAGCGTTGCGGAAGATAGAATGATTAAAACAAGGAACGCAAACAATTATCAACTTCGTTTAGTGATAGAAAAGCATAAGCGATTCTTTATTTCAACATCATTTAGCAATGAAGGTGCGGTTAGAAAACGCATTTGCTGGGACAAAGACCATCAAACCTTAGACCCATTCAGTCCAAACACTCTTAAAGGCAAGAGGTTGTATAGTGCAGATGCAAAAACGGCATCATATAGTCCTGACGGAAAACAGATAATCTCTGTTTTACGCAATGGAAACATAAAAATTTGGGACGCTATCAGCGGAAAAAGTCTCAAAACTCTAAAAGGACACTCCTCTTACGTTCATTCAGCGGAATATAGCCCTTGTGGAAAATATATAGTCTCTACCTCATCGGACGAAACGCTTAAAATTTGGGACGCAAACACAGGCTCTTGCTTACAAACCTTAAAAGGACATTCACACAACGTACTTTACGCAAAATATAGTCCTGATGGAAAGCATATTGTTTCTGCTTCACGTGATTCTACTATTAAAATTTGGGACGCAAACACAGGAAAATGCTTGCAAACCTTAGAAGGACACACAAAATGCGTTAATACAGCAGAATATAGTCCTTGCGGAAAGTATATTGTCTCTGCATCAGATGATAAAACCATCAAAATATGGGAAGCAAACACAGGAATATGCCTGCAAACCTTAAAAGGACATTCTTCTTACGTTTTTTCTGCACAATATAGTCCTGATTGCAAACAAATTGTCTCTGCATCCGTAGATAAAACCATTAAAATATGGGACGCAAACAGCGGAAATTGTCTTCAAACCTTAAAAGGACACGAAGATAGCGTAATTACCGCAAAATATAGTCCTGATGGCACAAAAATTATCAGCGGTTCAAGAGATGGAATTATTAAGATTTGGAAAGAAAAATAAGCATTTTAATTTGACTTGCAAGCGTTTTTATGTTTTTAAACGCCATTTTTTTGTTGTTTTTTTCACTGTTTGTTAATCAATAATAAGCTCCTGAGAGCAAAATTTCAAGATTTATTTCTCTTTCGCTTCTAAAAACAACTTGGCTATTTATAGAAATAGAACGAAAAAAGTGGAATAAGTGTGTTTTTTATTTGGAAAAAAAGTGGAATAAGTGTATTTTTGCAACACAATCAAAGTAGAATAAGTGTAAATGCTAAAAAGAAAAATACAAAAAACCTTACAAAATTATTTTTCCTTAGGTTCAAATAAGGTTTTGCTGCTTGATGGGGCAAGACAAATAGGAAAATCTTTCATAATTAGATACGAAGGACAAAAATTCTTTGAAAACTACATAGAAATCAACTTTTTAGAAGATAAGAATGGTGAAAAATTATTCTCAAACATATCTTCAACCAAAGATTTCTATCTTAAATTAAGTGTTTATGCAGGAGAAAAAATGGGAAGCAAAGAAAATACCTTGGTATTCCTTGACGAAATACAAGCATATCCCGAATTGCTTACACTTTTGAAATTTCTAAAAGATGAAAATCGCTTTACTTACATAACGAGTGGTTCATTGCTTGGAGTAACTCTTAATCAAACACTTTCTAAACCGGGTGGTCGTATTCAAAAAATAAAAATGTTCCCTCTTGATTTTGAAGAATTTTTATGGGCAAATGGAGTTGGAGAAGAAGTTATTGAACATTTGAAAGAACAATTCTTGAAAGAAGAATCGATAAACGAATCCTTGCACAATAAATTTCTTGATTTGTTTAAGAAATATTTGCTAATTGGAGGTTTGCCTGATGCTGTTAATACTTTTTTAGCAACAACTAATATTGTAGAAGTGCGTAATGTACATAATGAAATATACGAATTATACAAGACGGACGCAAGTCAATACGACAAAGAAAAGAGTTTAAAGATAGGAAGAATATATGATATGATTCCTTCCAATATGGAAAACAAAAAAAAGCGACTTTATTATAACGAAATAGAAAATAAAAAAGGGAAACGCTCCTCCGATTATGAGCAAGAATTAGAATACCTAATTAGTTCGGGTATATCATTGGAGGTTCTTGCTGTTTCAAATCCGAAATTCCCTCTTAAAGAATCGGAACAAAAGACTTTGATAAAATTATACTTAAATGACGTTGGACTTCTTACAAACATATTGTATCGATACAATATTAACGCTGTTTTATCTTCTGAAAACACAATAAATCTCGGTGCAGTGTATGAAACAATCGTTGCACAAGAATTGTCTGCTCATGGTTATGCGTTGCGATACTATGACAACAAAACAAAAGGCGAAGTAGATTTTCTCGTAGATGATTACAACTCGCTTTCTTGCGTTCCAATAGAAGTCAAATCTGGCAAAGATTTTAAGCGACACCGAGCCTTAGATAAGTTTATTGAAAACGAGGATTATCACATCAAAAATGCAATTTTGTTTTCTAATGAGTCCAAAGTACAAAGAATAGGAAAACTAATCTATATGCCTATTTACTACGTAATGTTTCTTCAACCAAGCACTCCAAACAACTTTATAATTCCATAAACATTAGAATATTAAAAAAAAGTACAACTAAATCAGCCGAACTTTTTTTTAATTTTACTTAAAATAAACTTCTGCACAATATAAAGGTATGTTTACCATTCTTTCTTGTTGGCGATATGGATTCATTGAAAAGCGTACGCCAAACATTTCTTCGTTATTTTGTAAGATTGTGCTTAATGATTTTGATTTTACATTGATTTCGGCTTTCACTTCTATTGGAACAATTTGTGTTTCTTTTTGTACAAAAAAATCAATCTCTAATGTACTATTTTCTTTGCTGTAATAAAACAAAGAAGAGTTGAATTGAGTTGCTAATTGTGTGCAAACGAAGTTTTCTGTAAACATTCCCTTGCTTTCTTTCATATCATTTGGCAATAATAGTTGCACAGGATTTATTTCTGCCATTGCTCCTAAAAGTCCAACGTCTAATAAATAGAGTTTAAATGCTGATAAATCTTCATAAACCTTTAAAGGCATTGAAGGAGTTGTAATTCTACCTACTTTAATTATGAGTCCTGCATCAATAAGCCATTGAATTGCTAATTCAAACTCATTTGCTCGCCCACCTTTCTTAACTACGCCATAAATAAACTTCTTATTCTCTTTTGATAACTGTGAAGGCATAGAATTCCACACCATTGCAATGCGTTGAGATTGTTCTTTTGTTGTGTGTTTTGATATATCGTTTTTGTAAGCCAATAAAATTTCTCTTTGAACTTCACGAACACTATTCGCATCGTTTGTTTCTATAAAGACATTCACTGCTTCGGGCATTCCCCCTACCATATAATACTCCCTTAACATTTGAATTAGAACATCGTGAAGTGTAGATAATGTTTGCCAATCCTTATTTTCTAACAATTCTGCCATAAGATTTTTCCCTCTTGCTATAAGGAATTCAGTAAAAGTCATAGGATACATTTGTATAGTATTGACTTTGCCAACAGGAAAGGACTCTCCTTGTCTTAAAGTAATGCCAAGCAATGAGCCTGCTACACAAATATGATACTGAGGTGCTCGTTCATAAAAATATTTCAATGAAGCTATTCCTCTTTTCAATTCTTGAATTTCATCAAATATGATTAGCGTATCTTCTGCTACGATAGGAACGTTTGTTATCGCTGAAATTGCAAGCACTATTCTATCTATATTGTAGTCTTGCAAAAAAAGATTTTTTACTTGTTCGTTATCATCACAATTTATGTATGCAACATATTTGTAATGCTTCTTTCCAAAGTCTAAAAGACTGTAAGTTTTTCCTATTTGTCTTGCTCCTAAAAGAATCAATGGCTTTCTTCGTGAAGATTTTTTCCACTTTAAAAGTTGTTTTTCAATACTTCTATACATTCTTTCTTTTATATTTAGGCTGCAAACTTACAAAAAAATGAGGGAATATTTGCTATATCATTACATTTTTATGAGCGAATATTTGAAGTTAGGTTACATTTTCATGAGGATATAGCAATATTTTTACCAATCAACCTCTACGCTTGTGAAGCCTATGAGACTTTCGTAGTTATTGCCTAATTCTCGGTAGTAAACAAAGGCTGTGTAGGTGTTTTTAGTTTCAAAATGATCGCCCTCTATCTCTTTTGTTGTGGAAAGTGAGCTATTGTGTGGGCGAAAAAGGATTTGATAGTTATAATAGCCTTGTTTCAATAGCATTTTAAGGATATAGCAATTTAAATGTGAGTCATAAACAAAGCGATTCAACTCTCCTAATCTCCATTGACTCATTTCGCCAACGGCATAATAGTTTCCTTCTAAGTTTAGTTGAGCTGGAAGATAGAAACAAACCCATGCGTAATCGCTTCCAAGCTCTGGGCTCTCTCCTATGTCGTTTCTTACGTAATATGCTCCGTTTATATCGGAGTAACTAACGTATGGAATATGTGTTTTGATTTGTTCGGGTTTTAATCTAACGACATTTTCTCCTCCTACATAGTCAATATTATCTATAAAAGCACTTCTGTGTCTTAGGCTTGTGAAATCAAATTGTCGAAATTCATTTCCGCCAAGGAATATGTTTTCTGGTTTTAGGCGATAGTGCAATTCTTTTCCTATGCTTTCGTTTAGCGGCAAGAATCGTTGATTATCTGTTCTTCCGTTTTGCTGTACTAAAACTTTTACATCGCTATATGGATTGTTTAGTGAGGTTGGGCCAATTGTTCTAACGACTACTTCTACTTCTTGTGCTTTATTTCTTAGCGAGGGTTCTCTTGTGGGTTTTATTTCTATGCCTGTGGCTGTTTGAAGGTCAAGACAATAAAATCTTTTTGTAAAAATAACTTTGTCGGGTTCGCCTTCGTGAAATACTTTAATGATATAATTTCCGCTTTTTGTTGGACGCATCTCTTCGGAAGGGATTGCTTGCTGGTAATGAACGTATCGGCAAAGGGTGTTAAAGGAATTGTTATAGTTTTCTATGATTGCTGTTTCAAATCCTTCGATGTATTCGTATGGTTCAAGTTCGCTTTGTGTCCAATCGCTATTGCAATGTATTATTGTGTATTCGTAGCGTGAGGTTTCTTCGCCTATTTCGTCAAATTTCAAGATAAGCGATTCGTATTCTCCTAATCGGGCAATTGGAAGTGAAAGATCGGCGTTTTGACTTTCTAATTTTACGGTTTTAATCAAGGGAGAATAAATCACATCTGAATATACAAATTGGGCGTAAAGTGATTCTACGCCCAATATCAATATTATGAAGAAAAATATTCTAAACTTATTTTTCATAATTAAAGAGACATTTGTTCTTCTATTTCATTTACTGTTTTTGGAATATACTTTCCTAATAATCTACAACCGTCTTTTGTTACTAAAAGGTCGTCTTCTATTCTTATTCCTCCGAAATCTTTATAGGTTTCTAAGACTTTATAGTCTATAAAGTCGTTGCATTTGTTTTCTGCTTTCCATTTATCAATCAATGCAGGAATAAAATAACATCCCGGTTCGTTTGTTATTACGAATCCTTCTTGTAATTCTCTTCCAAGACGCAATGAAGAAAGTCCAAATTGAGTTGAGCGAACGTTTTTCTTATCGTAACCAACGTAATTTTCACCATAATTTTCCATATCGTGAACATCTAAGCCCATCATGTGCCCTAAGCCGTGTGGCATAAACAATCCCATTGCTCCTGCTTTAACTGCATCTTGTATATTGCCTTTCATTATTCCTAATTCTTTCAATGCTGAGCCCAAACGGGTAACTGCTGCAAGGTGAACTTCAGAATATTTTACTCCTGGTTTAACTAAACTTGGTACAAGTTGTTGTGCAGCAAGCACTGCTTCGTAAATATCTTTTTGACGTTGAGAAAATTTCCCTCCAACAGGCACTGAGCGTGTTATATCGGAACAATAACCCATTGGATTTTCGCATCCAGCGTCTGAAACAATCATTCTTTCTTTTTTAATTTGAAGAGAATGGTCGTGTCCGTGAAGAATTTCGCCATGAGTTGTTAAAATAATTGGGAAAGACACAGGTCCACCGCCACTAAGTGCTATTCCTTCCATTGCTCCTGCTATTTCGTATTCGAAAGTTCCTTCTTTGGCTGCCATTTTCATCATTGTAGTGTGCATAATGTATGCTGTGTCAATAGCTTTCTCAATTTCAATAATTTCTTCCTCTGATTTGATTGAACGTTGTTTTACACAAGCGTTTATTAACTCTACACTAACGTATGCTTTCACATATTCTCTTTCAATATGTAAAAGTTCAGAAATGAAATTAACGTTTTCCGCTCTGTAAGGAGGTGTAAAGTGAACTTTTCTTCCTGCAAAAACTGCCTTATCTAAGAAAGCACGCAAATCAGTTATTGTTCCAACATTATCAACTCCTATTTCTTCGGCTCTATCTCTAAGACTTGGCACAGGACCTGTCCATATTATGTCGTCCATATCTACTTCCTCGCCAAACAAATATTCTTTACCTTCGTCAATATCAATAACCCCTACAAGATTTTGCAAAGCGTAGGCAAAGAAATAACGAAATGTACTATCTTGTCTAAAAGTATATGTATTGGCAGGGTAATTAAAAGGGCTATCTCCATTACCTAAAATAAGGATTACGCCACTTTTAACGTCTTTCATCAACTGTTTTCTTCTATTTATATAGGTTTCTTTTGCGAACATATTATTCTATTTTTTAATTTGAGGTTTGTAATAAATTATTTCTTTTTCCTGCTTCAAGAATTGGAAGATTGGCTTCAGTAGGTATATAAATCACTGTTTTTTCGTTAAGATTTTCTTGATTTTTTACCCAAAGATATTGAATGTATGTTGAAGTCAATGTTCCATTTTCTATCTTCATTGCTTCTGCTGCACCTTTTGCTCTTTCTATTTCGGCTTTTGCGTTTAGTTTTTCTGCTTCAAGGTTTGCTCTTGCTTCTTCTACTTTAATTCTTCTGTTTTGTTCCGCTTCTGCAAGTTGGGCTTTTCCTCTCATTTCTTGGCTCCAAACTCTGTAAATAGGCATTCCAAACATTGCTATGCCGATAAAAGCAACTACAACTACAATTAAAATTACTACGTGTTTTGGTTTGATTGTGTACATAAGGCTAAATGTTTTTTAATATTTCTAATGTGTGTTTCCAATAAAGCTCTACGGTTTTTATTTCTAAGCGTTCGTCTGGGGAATGTACGCCTCTAAGCGTTGGACCGTAAGAAATCATATCCATTCCTGGATATTTTTCTCCTATCAATCCGCATTCCAATCCTGCATGTATTGCTCTTACTATTGGTTCTTTATTGAATAATTTCTTGTAAGCATCAACTGCTATTTTTAATATTTTACTTTCTGGATTAGGTGCCCAACCTGGATAACCATCTCCGTGTTCTACGTCTGCTCCTGCTAATAAGAAACAACTTTCTACTCTATATGCTGCTGCGTATTTTGCACTTTCTACAGAAGAACGTTGAGATGTTGTAATAAAGAAGTGATCTTCTTTCATTTTTACAGAAGCTAAGTTTGTAGATGTTTCAACAAATCCAGGTATTTCTCTACTCATAGCCAATACTCCGTGAGGGCAAGCATATAAAACATTCAAAAGATTGTCTTGACTTAACATATCTATTACGAAAGCAGGTTTTTCTGTTTCTGTTAGAGTGATTTGCATATCTGGTTCTGTAGTACGGAATTCGTATTTCAAATCTACTGCAAATTTTTCTACAATTTCTTTCATCAACTCTACGTCTGCTTGTGCTACAACAAAGGTTGCGTTTGCTTCTCTTGCTATTGCGTTGCGAAGATTTCCTCCTTCAAAACAAGAAAGTCTTAAATCCATTTCTTTATCTAATGACCAAAGAATACGATTCAATATTTTATTTGCACAAGCTAAGCCTTTATTGATATCATCTCCTGAGTGTCCTCCTTTAAGTCCTTTTACCATTATTTTAAATGCAGGAGCCTCTGGTGTTTCTTCTTTATCGTATGGAAGTTTTGCTACTGTATCAATTCCTCCTGCACAACCTATGAAGATTTCTCCTTCATCTTCACTATCAAGATTAAGAAGTATTCTACTTTTTAATACATCTGCTGAAAGTGCTTCTGCTCCTGATAGTCCTGTTTCTTCATCTACTGTAAATAAACATTCTATTGGTCCGTGTTCTATATCGTTTGCATCTAAGATTGCTAAGGCTGTTGCAACTCCTATGCCATCATCTGCTCCTAATGTAGTGCCATCGGCTTTTAACCATTCGCCTTCTATTTTTG
This sequence comes from uncultured Bacteroidales bacterium, assembly GCA_937876865.1. Lineage (GTDB taxonomy): Bacteria > Bacteroidota > Bacteroidia > Bacteroidales > P3 > Onthomorpha. Next base: position 54,099 of record CALEFF010000013.1, read on the forward strand.
GAACAATGGCATCTTTTTCAAAATCGAAGTCTTTATCGCTATTTTTCTCACATACCATATCTATATGTGATTGTAAGCAAACCCAAGGTGAGTTTTCTTTTCCTTTTGTTGCTCCTTTACGAATTATTACATTGCCAATTTCGTCTGAAACGTACTCTAAGTTTCTTTCTTTTGCCCAATTGACTAAGTATTCAGTCATTTTTTCTTCGTGTTTTGAAGGTCTTGGGATTGAAAGTATTTCTCCAAAAAATTTAAATAAGCTTTTTGGTTCTAAGTCTGCTAAAATACTATTGTTTGCCATGTCTTATTTTTATTTAATTTTTCTTTTGTTTTTAACGTCTTTATTTGCGTAATATTTTTCTTTGTTTTAAAAAATTATTTCTTTGATTTTTTATTTTTTTTCTTTGATTTTTTTAAATTTTTCTTTGATTTTTTTTGACCCCTCTTAGATAAAGAAGAAAAAGGTTGATATTGAGATAATTATCCACAATACTAAGCCAAGTAAAAATGGTCTTATGCCTACGGTTTTCAAATCTGAGAGAGAAAATCCGCTACCTATCATAAATAAAGCTAAAACCATTCCTCTTTTTCCTATGTAAGAAAGTACATTATAAGCCGGTTGTCCCATAGGAATAAAGCCTGCAATAAGGATTGCTACAATAAAATAGAGTATAAACCAAGGTATTTTAATTTTTCCTTTACCTGCGTTTTCTTTTTTATTGAGAAGCAAAACTAAAAACGAGAGAGGAATTATCCAAAGCGTCCTTGCGAGTTTTACTGTCGTTCCTACTTGCAAGGCTTCTTTGCCATATTCTGCTCCCGCACCAACAACTGATGAAGTATCGTGAATTGCGATTGCTGACCAATAGCCAAAACTTTCTTGACTCATATTAAAATACTCCCCAACCAAGGGAAAGATAAATAAAGCAATGGCATTAAGCACAAAAACAACGGTTAAGGAAAAAGAAATTTGACTATCCTTTGCTCCAACAATAGGAGAAACTGCCGCAATAGCACTTCCTCCACAGATTGCAGTGCCTGAGCTAATCAAGGTTGCTGTATTTTTATCTACCTTAAAGAGTTTGCCAAGCAAAAGCCCTATCAAAAACACCAAGACAACAGAACATGCTGTTAAAACAATACCTTTTGAAGAAACTTCTATAACTTGTTGCAAATTCATACCAAATCCCATGAGTACAACAGAGTATTGCAACAGAGGAGATGAATATTTTTTGTATTGAAACGGCTTTTCGATTTTTAAAAGCGAAAACAAAATCCCACAAAACAAAGCCATAGGCGCTGAAACGAATGGGAAAAAGCATAAAAGTGCTACAATATAATAAAGATATTTCATTTTCTTTTTTTGCAAAAATAGTATTTTTAAACAAACTATTCTTATCTTTGTAAAAAAAATTGCAAGAGAAATGAATATCCTTATAATAGGTTACGGAAAAATGGGGAAAATGGTAGAAGAAATTGCTTTAAGTAAATCGGACACCATTGTAGGAATAATAGATAAAGAAGAAGATTGGGAAAGTTTTGACAAAAACAATTCTTTCAAAGATGTAGTAGCAATAGATTTCTCTATTCCAAGCAAAGTCTTAGACAATATAGAAAAAGCATGGGAAAGAAATATTGCAATCGTTGTAGGCACAACAGGTTGGTATGATAAATTAGAAGAAATAACACAAAGAGCAAATCAAGAAGGAAAAACTCTTTTTTGGGCTTCTAATTTTTCAATAGGCGTTTTTCTTTTCAATAAACTAAATGCTTATTTGGCAAATATGATGAAAGACTTTTCTGACTATAAACCACAGATTACGGAAATTCATCACATACATAAGTTAGACGCTCCTTCGGGAACAGCGATTACTTTGGGAGAAACTCTTGTTGAAAACCATAATATAAAGAAAGAAGACCTTAAAATAGAATCAATAAGAGAAGGAGAAGTTTGCGGAACTCACATAATTGACTATCAAAGCGTGGTAGATGAAATAGAAATCAAACACACTGCTCATAATCGCAAAGGATTTGCAAGCGGAGCCGTTATGGCAGCACATTGGCTCTTAGGAAGAAAAGGCGTTTTTACAATGAAAGATTTTATAAATCTATAAAATAAAACATAAAATGAAATATTCAATAGGAATTGATATAGGAGGAACAAACACTTGCTTTGGATTGGTAAATGAAAATGCAGAAATAATATATCAAAGTGCAATAAAGACAAAGGATTTTCCCGTTTTGGAAGATTATTTAACCATTTTAGTAAAGCAAATCAAAGACTTAATTGCACATTGCCCTGAACCTGAAAATATTTTAGGTGTAGGAATTGGAGCACCTAATGGAAATTTTTACAAAGGCTCAATTGAACTTGCTCCAAACCTTCCTTTCAAGGGAATTATCCCTATGAAAAATATGTTAGAGATGCTTTTGCTCAACGAAGGTTGGAATTTGAAAGTAACTCTTACTAATGATGCAAACGCAGCTGGCATTGGAGAAATGATTTACGGCGGAGCAAAGGGCGTAAACGACTTTATTTTGATTACACTCGGCACAGGAGTTGGCAGTGCTATTGTTTCAAACGGCAAAATGATTTACGGACATGACGGATTTGCAGGAGAAGTTGGACATACTATTGTTCAAATTGACGGAAGAGAATGTGGTTGTGGACGAAAAGGCTGTTTGGAAACTTATTCTTCTGCAACAGGAATAAGACGCACAGCATTAAAACTGCTTCAAAAAGATATGACACCTTCTTTGCTTAGAGAATTGAATCAAGATGAAATAAACGGATACACAATTTGCGAAGCTGCAAGAAAAAACGATGCTTTGGCATTAGAATGTATTGACCTTACAGCAAAAATGCTTGCAATTGGTTTAGCAAATGCAGTTGCTATTACCTCGCCTCAAAAGATTATTTTTTCAGGAGGACTAAGTCAAGCAGGTGATTTATTGCTTAATCCTTTTAAAAAGTATTTAGAGGAAAATCTTTACCCTGTTTTTCGTGGTAAAATAGTGGTTGAACAATCGGCTTTAAAAGAAAATGAAACTGCAATCTTAGGAGCAGCAGCCTTAACTTATTAGAATTATGAAGAAAGCATATATTTTTGCAATAATTGCTTTATTGTGTTGGAATTTCTCTTTTGCTCAAACTATTCAAATCAACAATGGTGTTTTGATTTGCAATAATGAAGTTTTTAAAATACACGATGACAAGACAAACATCTATGATTTGCTTGCAGAAAAAAGAAATGAAAATATGTTCTTTGGAGCAAACGAAGAGAATTATTCGTTTTTAGATACTTGTCATTTGACTTACGTTTTAAACTTCGAGGTCGATAAAGCCCTTTTAAAAAAAGATATTATTCGTTTGAAGTTTGATTACATAGACACTTACGCAAAAATAATTCTTAACGGAAAAGAAGTTGCTCAAACAAAGAATGCTTTTCGTTCTTATGAGTTTGATGTAAAGAAGTTTTTGAAAAAAGGAACGAATGAATTAATTGTAGAAATTGAACCTATATATCAAAAATGGCAAGCGGTAAATAGTGATGAGTTTAACATACTTCATTCAGAAAAAAGAACAGTTTTCCGTAAGGCTGCTTTTCAATTTGGTTGGGATTGGGCTCCTCGACAACTTGCAGGTGAGATTTCTTTTCCTGTTTATTTGACTTTTGAGGACAAAAAGGAATATTTGAGATTTGCAAGCGTTCAAACAGAGGCGATTTCCGAGGAAGTGGCAAATATGCTTCTTACTTTAAAGAGTGAATTCCTCAAAGATGAGAAATATAGCATTAAACTTGCCTACTCTACTTCTGATAACGAAACAACAACTTTGGATTTAGGAGAATTAAGTCTTGAAAATTCAAAAGATAATATTTCTTTATTTAAATTCAATGTAGAGAATCCTCAACTTTGGTTCCCTAATGGTTATGGCAATCCTACGCTTTATGAGGCTACAATTTATCTTTATAATAAGGAGTTGATATGTTTAGATAGTGTAAAGACAAGATTTGGAATTAGAACAATAGAACTCTCTCAGGAAAAGGATAAATATGGTAGTGAGTTTTGCTTTATTGTAAACGGAAAGCCAATTTTTGCAAAGGGTGCTAACCTTGTACCTTCTGCAATGCACAAAGAAAGATATGAAGGAATGGCTAAGCATATTGATTTGGTAAAAGAATGTAATATGAATATGCTTAGAGTTTGGGGAGGGGGATATTATGTTGACGAACAAATGTATGAGGCTTGCGATGAAAAGGGAATTTTGATTTGGCAAGACTTCCCTTTTGCTTGTGCTTTGTATCCTGCTACAAAAGATTACTTAGCAGAGGTTGAGGCGGAGGCTCGTCAAAATGTTTTAAGAATTTCCTCTCACCCTTCTTTGGCTGTATGGTGTGGAAACAACGAAATTTGGGAAGGTTGGGGCAATTGGTCTTGGGACAAAGAGGTTAAAGACACTGCTCTTGCGGTTAAGAACTACAATACTTTGTTTCGTGAACTTCTTCCAAATATTGTAAATGAATATTGCCCAACAATAGATTATACTCATTCGTCTCCGCTTAATGGTTGGGGAAGAAAAGAAAGTCTTACCGAGGGTGATTGTCATTATTGGGGTGTTTGGTGGGGCGATTCTGTGTTTGAAACCTACACAAGAAAGGTTCCTCGCTTTATGAGTGAGTATGGTTTTCAATCTTCTCCTAATAAAAAAACAGTAGAAAAGTATTTTACTTTACCTTATTCAAAAGAAAATAAAGGTTTTGCTATACATCAAAAACATAATCGAGGATTTGAATTGATTGAAAATAGAATTTTAGAGCGTTTTGACTCTTATTCAAAAGACGAAGACTATATTAACAAAACATCTATTGTGGCATCGGAGGCTTTTTCTATTGGAATAGAGTCGCATCTTCGTGCAATGCCTTATTGTATGGGTAGTTTGACTTGGCAACTCAATGAACCTTATCCCGCAATTGGTTGGAGTTGTATAGATGTTGAATATTTAAAGAAAGATGTTTATCATACAATTCAAAAATCCTTTGCTCCCGTAGTTATAAGCATTGATAAATACTCTTGTCAAGACACCTTATATATATATGTAATAAATACATCTTGGAATGATTTTGAAATGAATTTATCAGGCAAGATAACTGATTGCGATAATACTGCTATTTATTCTTTTGAGATAGAATCGCAACCGCTTCCTCAAATGAAAAGCATTTGCGTTTTAGAAATAATAAAAAAAGATATTGGATATTATGAGGAAAGTAAGACAAAAATAGAAATTATCGGTACTTATAAAGATGAAAATAACAATTTAATCAAATTAGAAAATAGTTCGTATTTTGTTTATCCTAAATATTTAAAATGCAATTAAGAATGAAAAAGATTTTTCTAACACTTAGTTTATGTTTTTTTGCCTTTACTATCAAGGCTCAAACATCTGAAACTCCTTATTACAAATTAGTAAATCCTTTTATTGGAACAGATTTTCACGGACACACATATCCCGGAGCAATTGCTCCTTTCGGAATGGTACAACTTTCACCTGACACTCGCCTTGATGGTTGGGATGGTTGCAGTGCCTATCATTATTCTGATAATACTATATATGGTTTTTCTCATACTCACCTTTCCGGTACTGGTTGTTCTGATTATGGAGATTTTCTTTTTACTCCTACTATGAAAAATGCAGAAAGCAAGGAGTTTTTCTTGAATTTCTCTCACAAAAACGAATATGCACACGCAGGATATTATAGAGTAGAAGCATATAATGAAGATAAAATTACCTCAGAGCTTACAGCGTCGGAGCGAGCTGGCTATCACAAATACACTTTCCCTAAAAACGGAAAGAAAAAAGCAATAGTAATTGACTTTAAGCATAGAGATAAGCTTTTGGATATGAGCTATAAAATAGTGAATCAAAACACTGTTATAGGATATAGACGTTCTGAGGCTTGGAATACGGATCAGAGAATTTATTTTGCTGCACAATTCAACTGCGAAATAGCAAATAGCAAATTCGATGAGCAAAGCAAGAGATTATTCCTTGATTTTGGAAATTCAGATAGCGAAGAAAACAATTCAATAGAGGCTATTGTTGCAATTTCTTCTGTTGATGAGAGCGGTGCTATAAATAATTTACATGCTGAGACTTTCAAATCTTTTGAAGATGCAAAGAAAAATGCAGAGCAACTTTGGAATAAAGAACTCGGAAAAATAGAGATTGAAAGCAAAGACAAAGAAAAACTCATTACCTTCTACACTGCACTTTATCATTGTATGATTGCACCAAATCTTTACTCCGATGTAGATGGACGATACAGAGGAATGGACAATAAAATCTACACAACAAATAACTATAATCGTTATACAGTATTTTCTTTGTGGGATACATATCGTACACTACACCCTTTACTTGCCTTAATCGATAGAAAAAGAAGTTTAGACTTTGCAAAAACTTCCTTAGACATTTATTCGCAAAGTGGATTCTTACCAATGTGGGAATTAGCCTCTTTTGAAACTTACTGCATGATAGGAATGCACGGCATAAGTATGATGGCAGATCTTTATACCAAAGGAATAATTGCAGATAAAGACCTTACACTAACCTCAATGCTTGGTTCAATGGACAAAAAGAAGTTTGGATTTAATTTCTTTCTTGAAAACGGCTTTGTTTCCTCAGAAAAAGAACACGAAAGTGTTTCAAAAACCGTAGAATATGCCTACAATGCTTATTGTGTTGCAAAGATTGCTCAACTACAAAACAAACCAGATATTTATTCTTCAATGATTAGCAAGGCTCAGTACTACAAAAATCTTTTCAATCCAAAAAACACTTTTATTCAACCAAAAGAAAATGGACGTTTTATATTGGATTTCAATCCTACTCAAATAGATCAAAACTATACAGAGGGCAATGGTTGGCATTATACTTTCTATGCTCCAAGCGATATTAACACTTTGATTGATATAATGGGCGGAGATAATGAGTTTTGCAGAAAACTTGATTCTTGTTTCTTTACAAACGAGAAAACAACTGGGAGAAATCAAGCCGATATCACAGGATTGATTGGACAATACTGCCACGGAAACGAGCCAAGCCAACACACAGCATATTTGTATGCCTATTCTGGTCAAGCATACAAAACACAAGAATTGGTAAGACAAATTCTAACAACTCTATACTCTACAAAACCAGAGGGAATATGCGGAAACGATGATGCAGGTCAAATGTCAGCTTGGTATGTTATGAGTGCAATGGGATTTTATCCTGTTTGTCCAGTAGATAATCAATATGTATTAGCTTCTCCTTTGTTTGAAAAAATCACAATCCATCTTGAAAATGGCAAAGACTTTGTTATCGAGGCTCCTAATGCCGAAAAGACTCCATACGTCAAAGCAATAAAACTCAATGGTAAAGATCACAATAAATCTTTCCTTAACTACGAAGATGTAAAAGATGGAGGAAAAATTCAATTCACAATGAGCCAAACTGCTGTTAAAGACTTTGCAAAAGCAAAAGAAGACAGACCTTTCTCTAAAATAGAAAAAGATTTAATATGTGTAGTCCCATACGTTTCATACGAAGGAACAGGCACTTTCACCAAAAACATTGAGGTTAATTTCTCTGCTTTCAATCCTCAGGACACAATATACGTTTCTCTATCTAATGGAAAAAATTATCGTTTTGTAGGAAAAGGCAAAATTAAAGTAAAAGAATCTGTAATTATTTCAGCGTTTTCACAAAATAAAACAAAATCTGAAAAAATTGAAACAAAGCTTTATAAGATTCCAGCAGGACGAAGCGTAAAAGTATTTACAAATGCAAATTCTCAATACACTGCATCGGGCGATTTTGCCTTAATAGACCTAAAACGAGGCAATGATAATTGGAAACTTGGCTGTTGGCAAGGATATTGGGGTGAAGACTTAGAGGCTGTAATTGACTTAGGAAAGAAACAAAACATTAAAAAAGTCGGAGGAAACTTTATTCAAGAACAAAAAAGTTGGATATTTATGCCAACAAAAGTAGAATATTACATTTCTAATGACGGAGTTAATTTCCAATTATTAGAAACCGTTGAAAACGATGTACCTCAAAAAACAGAAGGCTCTATAATTAAAACATTTTTTACCAACAAAGAATTTACCGCACGTTACATAAAAATAAAAGCATACAATCTTGGAGTAAATCCTTCTTGGCATTTATCCGCAGGAGAAAAAGCATGGTTATTTATAGACGAAGTAATAATAGAGCAATAGCATGACAAAAATTGGTGTAATGAGTGATACACACTCGCTTGTACCTAAACAAGTTTATTCTTTCTTTGAAGATGTAGATTTAATTCTACATTGCGGAGACATAGGCTCTTCTGATGTACTTTGCGAGTTAAGATTATTCAAGCCAACCATTGCTGTATGGGGAAATTGTGATAGTCGCTATGAATTAGACGATGTAGAAGAGTTTCAAAGTTTAGAGATAGAAAACACAAAACTACTTATGACTCACATAGGCGGTTATCCAAAACATTATCCCGAACACATAGAGAAAAAACTCAAAGAAGAAAAACCCGACATCTTTCTTTGCGGACATTCTCACATATTAAAAGTAATGTATGACCAAGATTTAGATTTTCTTTTAATAAATCCCGGTGCTTGTGGCAGACAAGGATTTCACTTAAAATCAACTTTGGTTAAGTTTTGTCTTGACAAGGGCAAAGCAAAAGATTTAGATATAATGGAATTTGATAAACATAATAAATCAGAGAAATGAAAAAAATAATTAGCTTTGTATTACTATTGAATGTTTGCTTAATTGCAAATGCACAATTACACAAATTAGAAATTGGAATGTCGTTTGGAGCAAGTAATTATGTTGGAGACATAAATTCTGCTTTTAATTCAAACAAGGAAAACAAACAATGGAATCAATTTGAGTCAAGTTTTGATTTCTATAACATAAATTTTATGTGGGGAGTAGTTGCTCGTTACAATTTTAATCCTCGTTGGGTTTTGAATACATCTTTTTCACTTTCTCAGTTAGAAGGAAACGATGCACATTTCAACAATCCAAGAAACCTAAGTTTCTATTCCGACATAAAAGAACTTAGTTTGGTTATGGAATTTAACTTCTTGGATTATCAAACAGGAAGCAAAAAACACAGAATTGCACCTTTTATCTTTGCTGGATTAGCAGGTTTTCACTTTAATCCTAAGACAGATCTTGTCAATCCTATAACACAGATTGAAGAATCAATAGAATTGCAACCTTATAATACAGAAGGACAAGGTATGCCCGGTTATAATAAGCCATATTCAAGATATAGTTTAGCAATTCCTTTTGGTTTGGGTTGTAAATTTAGCATTAACAATTACATCTCTGTGGCTGTGCAATGGGGATTTAGAAAAACTTTCACCGATTACATAGATGATATTAGCACAAGATACGTTGATCACTACGAAATGGTGAATTGGTCTGGTGAGGTTGGAGCTGCGGCTGCCGATAGAACAAATGAATTACCGGGATATGAGGGTTACTACAACGAACACAACCTTTCACGAGGCAATGAAAAGAATAAAGATTGGTATAACTTCTTTGGAATAACAATTACAACTAAACTTTCTAACGGAAAAGCACATTGCTTATAATTTTTTTTAAAGTTTTTTTTGTTTTTAAAGATTTTTTCATTAGTTTTGTCGCATAAATTAAAAACAAGTTTTCATTATGAAAAAAATTATAGCAATAACACTGATTCTTTTATTAAGTTTTGGTCTTGCGGCACAAAACAAAAGCAAAAAGAAAAAATCAAAAAAACCTGTACCCGCTGCTCCTATTGAAGTAAGTCTTCCTGATAGATGTTCCGATTGTTTTTTTCCTGTCACCTTACAAGCAGATGTCCCTTTCGGACCAACAGAGCCTTTAAGAGGTTATGGGTATGTGAACGAAATTAAAAGAGATGCTCAAACAAAAAATGTTTTTGAACAAGAACATAATTCCATTTGGTATTTTTTAGAAATACCTTATGACGGCAAACTTTTAATTGACATTAAACCTAAAAGTTTTTCTGACGATTATGATTTTATTGTATACAAATATACAGATAAATATTTCTGCAACAGAGTAGAAAAAAATAGAGTAAAGCCTATTCGTAGCGTGCAATCGGTAGTTAATACAGAAATTCAAGGTAAAACAGGACTTTCTTTAAAGAGTAGCACCGCCCACATTTCAAAAGAATCTTCCGAAGCATACGGAAAATATATTGATGTAAAAGCTGGCGAGAGTTATGTCATTGTTGTAGATAATTTAAATGACGGAGGATTAGGGCATACTATTACTTGCGAGGTATGGACCAATTATTCTCCTCTTGTAATCAATCCTATTGATAGTTTATTGCAACAAAGAACTACCGCAACCCTACATGTAAAAGAATTAGAAACAGGAAGAACAGTTATAGACAAACAAAACGCAGGTTCAACAAGAATAAAACTTTTACCAGACAAGACTTACGAAATATCTTTAAACAAAGAAGGATTCTTTAACTACACAAGAAGAATTTCTCACGCACAAGCAATAGGCAAAGACACCGTTCTTTCGGCTCGACTTGTACAAATAAAACCAGGATCTCCTCTTCCAATAAACGGAGACTTATATTTTGACAACAATGAACAAGGAGAATTATTCTTAATGCAAGAATCATATAAGAATTTAGATGAAGTAGTAAAAATTTTAACTCAATACCCACAAATAAACGTTAATGTAATAGGACGAATTATGACAGAGGGGTTAAACGTTAAAAAAGACAACGAAGTATCTAAAAAAAGAGCCGAAGCAATTAAGAAATACTTGGTTTCACAAGGCATTGCAGAAAACAGAATCACAACAAGAGGAAGCTCAATCAAAGAATTAGAGGCTCAAATCAAAGAGCAGTCAAAGTCAAGAAACAAAACAATCAATCCACCTTGCGAAATACGAATTGCAAAAAAGAAATAAAACAAAAAAATGAAAGAAAACCTAAAAAATTTTCTTTCATTTTTTTATTTTTTTCTTTGCTTTTTTTAATTTTTTCTTAGAAATATTTTGAAAAAGCAAAGACTTTTTTTTGAGGCTTATTATATTAAAAAAATATCTCTTAGGTTTGGTAAATCCTTCCTAAGAGATATTTTATTTTTTCTTTGATTTATTTTACTTTCTTATTTTTCGCAAATTCAAAGGTGTGCTTGCAGAAATTTCCAATGCAGGCATATTGATATTTATATTATTCATAGAAGTATTTTCATTGCGAATTGCTAAACGATAAGTAAGTGATAGTGATGTATCTCCAATTGTCCATTTTAATTTAAACGGAACATATCCTATCATATTAGTAATTGCATTCACGGAAGAAGGAAAACCTTGTAGTGTATTCATTCCCGAAAAGAAATAAAATCCATTATATCCTCCTATTCCAACAGAAAACGAAAGCATGTGTAAGAAATGTTCATTGTCAAAGATGTAATTGTATCCTAACGCTATATCATATTTAAATGAATGGGCATAAATGCTTTTATCTTCTTTTAGTGTAGGAAATAATTCGTCAATTCCTAAATCAAATTCATAGGATAGTCCTATTGGTGTATAGATTGAGGAGTATCTGCAACCTATTCCCATTCCCCAAGAAGGTAAATCCAATCCAAGAACTTTATCACTCTTTCCTAAAAAAGAGAAATTAGCGTATGGTTCTAATATTTTCATTGTCTTTTCTTCTTGTGAGAAAACATTGAGCGAGAATAATATCGCTATTACAAACATTACTTTTCTCATATCTTTTAGTTTTTGATGCAAATATATAAAATATTTGTAAAATACTTTCTATTCTTTTGGTTTTTCTTGATTTTCTTTATCTTTTTCCTTTTGTTTTATTTTGTCTAACTCTGCAGCTTTTTCAACACTTGCTTCAACTGCACCTATAACTGCACCTACTCCAGCTCCAATTGAAGCTCCAACTGTACCTCCAACGGCACTTCCAATTCCAACGCCTTGAAGACCTCCTGTTAAAGCACCTTTTGCATCCGCTACTGCTATCTGCCATTTCTCAGATACTTTCGCAGAAGGATTTTCTTCATACCAATAGTACAATGAATGTCTTAATACAGATGTAAATGATAATAAAATTTGTTTTTCTTCTTGTGATATTGTATTACTATTTGAGATAATATTTTTTTCAAAGTTACAAATAGTGTCATAATATGGCTCATAGCCTGTGTTTTCCATAGTATTTACTATTTCAAGTAAAGAAAAAATTCCTTTTTTTGTTTCTTCCGAGAATTTTGCTCCGGTTAAAATGCTATCAATAGTTTTGTTATCCTCTACTCTATATGTTTTTTCTTCAAAAACTTCTACTACTATATCTTTATCATAGATATTGAAAAAGTAATCTCTAACAATTCTATTAAGTGTGTCTTGATGTATCGCATCTGCATCTTCATAATTATCACACAATAGGCTGATTATAGAATCTAAGTGTATATTATGCAATACTCCAACAGAATCATTTGGGTTTAATCTATTAACTGGCGACATTGTTGTTTTGTATGAATAT
>CALEFF010000014.1 GCA_937876865.1 uncultured Bacteroidales bacterium
TTCGGCGTTAAATTTATAGAAATTTTGTTTACATACGAAAATTCGTGGCGATTCTTTTTTATTTACAGCGGTTGATTTTTCGCTTGCTTCTTATTCAAATTTTATGTTTTGCATTGGAGAAATTTTGCTGATGTTTCTTGCAGGGAAAATCAACGATGTCATACATATTATTATACATGCGAGATTGACGCTTAGGATTGCAAAAGCGGAAAACTCTATTGGAACGCTGTCAAGGTAATAACTTTCTTGGTCAAGTCTTATCAATTTGTAATTTTGTTGCAGATACATCAGTGTGATTGCAACTCCATTGCCTATTATCATTGCTTTTCCTACTATGTAGAGTGATTTATAGAGATAGATTTTAATGATTGAGCGGGTGGAGGCTCCAAGACTTTTTAAGATTCCTATGTGTTTGGTTTGTTCAAATATCATTATCAAAAGTGTGGAGCAAGAGGTGATGATTGCAATCAAGGTCATAACAATCAAAATCAAGATTACGTTGGAGTCTAAAAGGTCTAACCACGCAAAAAGACTTGGCTCCATTTCTTCTATTGTTTGAAGGTCTTTGTCTTGGGGTAGGAGAGAGTAAAGATTTTGTGCAGATTGATTGAGTTTTGTGAAGTCTTTGAGTTTTACTTCATAGCCGGTGTATTGGTTTTCTTGCCACGATTGAAGTTTTTGCAAGACTTTTGCATTGCAGAGTATGAATTTGTTGTCGTAATCACCTAAGCCTGTTTCGTATATTCCTGCTACGGTGAATGGTCTTACTCGATAGTTTTGGTCAATGTAGAAGTATATCTTGATTTTGTCGCCGATTTTTATTTCTAATTTGTCGGCTATGGTTTGTGATATAAGGATTTCGTTTTTTTTCTTTGGGTTTGTGTAGTCGGGAAGTCTGCCTGCTTTTAGATTTTCTTTGAAGAAAAGGGAGTCGTAGTTGGTTTCTACTCCTTTTAGAGCTACTCCGTGAAAGTCGGTCTTTGTTTTGATTGCTCCTCCCATTAAGACATAGGGGTTAATCGTCTTAATGTTTTCTTCTTTATACAGGTTGTTTATTTCTTCTTCTGAAAGAGTGAAATTGTTTGTTGGGTTGTTGGAGTTTATTGCAAAGGGTATGAGATGAATGTGTGAGGTAAAGCCTGTAATCTTGTCTTTGATTTGATTTTTAAAGCCTTGCAAAACGCCAATTGAAATAAGCATTACGGCAATCGAAAGGGCAATTCCTGCGGTTGCTATGCTGACTATCGGTTTTGAAAAACTTTTGCGTTTTTGCTTTATTAGTTTTTTTGCAACGAAATATTCAAAATTCATAGTGCAAAAGTAATACTTTTCAATTGAAAAAATAGGATATTATATATAAGTATTTTTAGTTTTTGTTATATTTGCAGAAAATTTTGACTTATGGAACAAGGTTTATATCCGTTGAAATTCCTTCCTTTGTTTAAGAATAAGCCTTGGGGAGGAAATAAAATAAGAGATTTATTAGGGGTTGATTATTCTCCTTTGCCTAATTGTGGAGAGTTATGGGTGCTTTCGGCAATAGAGGGGCAAGAAACTGTGGTGGAAAATGGCTTTTTGGCAGAGTGTACTCTTCCAGAAGTGTTGGAAATGTATGCTGACGAACTTGTAGGAGAGGAAAACTATAAGGAATTTGGAGAGTATTTTCCTTTGCTTTTTAAGATAATTGATGCACAAGATAATCTTTCAGTGCAAGTTCACCCTGATGATGATTTTGCTCAAAGCAAAGGCTATCCTAATGGAAAGACTGAGATGTGGTATGTGATGGATAATCCCGATGAGTCAATCATTTATAGTGGTTGGAATAGAAAAATGACTAAGGCAGAGATTATAAATAAAACAAAAGATGGTACAATAGCGGAGTGTTTGAATGCAGAAAAAGCAGAAAAGGGTGATTTGTTTTTTATTCCCGCAGGAAGAGTGCACGCAATAGGAAAGAATTCATTGGTTGCAGAAATACAACAATCCTCCGATACTACATATCGTTTGTTTGATTGGAACAAAGTAGATGAAAATGGCAAAGGAAGAAAACTTCATATTGAAGAAGCTTTGCAAGTATTGGACTTAAATCACACTCATCACTCTAAGTCTGGTTATGATTATGCTTTGAATAAAACTACAAATCTTTTGACTACACCTTTCTTTACTACCAATTTGATGAGTATAAATCTTGGTCTTAGAAAAGATTATTCTTCATTGGATAGTTTTGTTGTTTTGTTCTGCACAAGCGGTGAGGGTTATGTGGAAGCAATGGGACATAAAGTGCCGATTAAGGCTTCGGAAGTAATTCTTTTACCTGCAATTTGTCAAGAAGCAACCATAATTCCAAAAGGTTTAATGGAAATTTTAGAAGTTTTTATTGTTTAAAATAATATAGAAATGGCTTTAATAAAAAAAGTAAACGGCATAGCCCCAAAGTTTGGCGAAAATATCTTTCTTGCAGACAATGCAACAGTTGTTGGAGATGTAGAAATGGGAAAAGATTGCTCTGTTTGGTTTAATGCAGTGATTAGAGGCGATGTGCATTCTATTAAAATAGGAGATAGAGTAAATGTTCAAGACGGAGCAATAGTACATTGCACTTATAAAACCGACCCAACAGTGATAGGAAACGATGTAAGTATTGCTCATAACGCTATTGTTCACGGTTGCACAATTAAAGATAATGTATTGATTGGTATGGGAGCGATTGTAATGGACTCTTGCGTTGTTGAAAGTAATTGTATTATCGCAGCAGGAGCAGTAGTTTTAGAAGGAACTCATTGCGAAAGTGGAAACTGTGCGATTGGATGATGCTACTCGCCGGGAATTCACCCACGATGACTGCTCATTCTCTTATCGTCACAGCATATTCAAGAATACAGAAAAAGGAAAACATATCATTACACACGTCACCTATCGTCTTTCAAAGAAGCCGGTGTTCAAACTCACATATGGCAATCTGAACGAAAAGGTTGAACAGTTGGGTGGTGCAACACTTGCAAATGTCCGAAGAGCTGTTTGTGAAATACGCGAAGCTAAACTTCCAAGTCCTGAAAAGATTGGCAGTGCCGGCAGTTTCTTTATGAATCCGGTTGTTCCAGTGTCAGTAGCAGAATCTCTTGCAAAGGAATATCCCTCAATGCCACAATATCCATTGGCATGCGGTGACGTTAAGTTGTCTGCCGGGTGGCTCATCGAACAGTGTGGGTGGAAAGATACACCTCATGAGCATGTGGGTGTGTATAAACATCAAGCTCTTGTGGTGATAAACCGCGGTGGTGCAACAGCCAAGAATGTTCTTGATTTTGCAGAGGCTGTTGTTGCTTCTGTAAAAGAAAAAAAATATAAAAAATACAAATTTGAATTTATATTATCCCATCCTATGGCAGGCTCTGAAAAATCAGGTTTTAATGCTGCGGATGAAAATCTTTTTGTTGGTGCAAAATGGCTTGTTGAAAAAGAAAACAAAATTTTAGAAAAAATTATAAAAG
>CALEFF010000015.1 GCA_937876865.1 uncultured Bacteroidales bacterium
CCAACGCCATGTTGGAAGGAAGTCTTGAATACCGATGTTGTACCACTCGTCGTTGTAAGTAGTTTCTCCTTCATTTTTGAAGAACTGACCGTTACCCAAGTTGAAGTAAGTAACAAATGGGAAATAATCGTTTGCAGTCCACGACAAAGTCGATTTTGCTGCTACAAGTTTCGAAACACCAAAAAAGTCTGGTGTTCCTGAACAAAGCTTACTAGAAATTGTAAGATCATTAACAGGGTTACGAGTTCCACCAGTGAAGAAGTACTCCGACTTTGTTTGATAGTGTGTTTGAATAGATTTAGGATTTGAACCTAGTTCATTTGAACTTTCATAAATCATATTCTTGTTATGAGCACCCCAAAGCCCTACAGAAGCAGCAGCTTGGTCAATGTAACTCCAACCTGCACTACTACGTCCTTGCATATCCATACCTCCGTATACATCGTAAGAAGAAACGTATTCAGAGAAATTTCCTCCTGCATTATTGATAAGCGTATTTGCAGAAGATACAGATCCAGACAAATTACCCCAGTTGTAGTTCAAGAAGAAACCATTAGCAGCAGGGAAGAAGCAGTCGAAACTTGTACTTCCACAATAAGAAGATGAAGCAGACAAACTACTACTTAAATTGTAAAAGTCAAAGTGCAAAAGATCCATGTCATATTTATCTCTCAAACTATGGCAATTGAAAAGCAAAGTTTTCATTGCTGTGAAACATTCCCAAGTTTGTTCTGAGTTGAAACCGATACCATCAATACCGTAATACTTTAACAATTGCATCAATTTATCAGCGCCACCTTGAGTAAGCGTGTAGTAGTTCTGACCATGACCGCCGTTGCTATTAGATTGATTTTCTGCCCAAGGAGCCGCCGAAACACAACTTGTTGCCACACCATTTTTATGACAAACATCGGCAAAAGCACCAGGTTGACGCAAAAGACCTTGTGTCCAGTTCCCGTGAATATCAATGTAACTCCAAGAACTAAATGCTTCAGAATCAAAAGCATAACGTGGCAAAGAGGTCCATCCACCTTCGTTAATTGGTACCCACCACAACACTTTACGTTGACGACGCATATCCTTTTTACTATCTTGGATAACCTGCGAGTTAACGTTTGTAAAACGCTTCAATGGACGAACACGACCAATGAAGAAATTGTCATTTTCTGTTCCGTCAGGAGCAGAACCCGGTTGCCATGACCCATAATATTGCCACATCCAACCTGCCACATCGTTGTCGCCGATGTAGTTTTCGTGCTTACAAACAGCAAAAGAACTCACCGTTGCAAACAACAACACAACCACAAAGAATAATTTCTTTTTCATTTTAAATAATTTTAATTAGACAATAAATTAAATTTTGACATTTGACGACAAAGATAATGTCTATTTTTCCTAAAAAAAAAAAAAATAGACTTTTTTCCCAAAAAGAGAACAAACCATCAGATTAAATAAAAATTACTATTTCTTAAATAAAATACATATAGATAGGTAAAATATAGGGTTTTAGGTTGTTTTGATAGATATATTTACTATTTTTGTCGCAATTAGATACAAATTCTGTTTCTTTTTGCGACAAAATGTTTACGGAATGTTTACGGAAATAAAATATAATTTCTATGCCAACTTTTAAGCCAGTTATAAGCAAAAGCGACGAGAGAAAAGATGGAACGTTTCTCGTGAAGATACGAATGATTCATAACAGACAAACTCGTTACATACGAACTCCTTTCTATGTACACAAAAGTGACATTACCAAAAAGGGAGCAATAAAAGACAGGTTTTTGCTTGACAAGTTAGATGAGAGGTGTGCTGAATTAAGAAGGAGAGTAACTGAATTAGGTTTTCAGGTAGAAGAAATGTCTATTGATGCGTTGAAAGAAAAACTAACATCAAAAGAGATTGTAGATATAGACCTTTTTGAGTTTTGCTGTAAGGTGCAAGATGAGTTAAAAAAGAACAATAGAAATGGTACTGCGGAGTGTTATATGATTGCCATAAAGCATTTCAAGAAATACTTAAACAAAGACAAGATACTTATAAGAGAGATAAACAAGTCTGTAGTAAATGCTTATGTTAAATTTTTGTCGGAAACAAAAAAAACAAGAACGGTAAAGTTGAGGGTTGCTCTTTTGTCTTCGTTGTTCAATATGGCAAGAAAAGAATATAACGATGAGGAATTAGGCATTATAAGGGTTTTGTACAACCCATTTGCAGATGTTAAGGTAAATGTTGTAGAGGATAAGAAAAACGCATTTCCAAGTGTTGAGTATATGCAAAAATTCATAGACAACAAGACTGAATCGCAATATGAAAAGGATATGTTTTTGTTTTCGTTTTGTGCATTAGGTATAAATATGGCAGACATTGTTGCATTAAAGAAAACCGACTACAACAGTGCAACGAACACCATAAGATATAAGAGAAAGAAAATAGAAAGACGATGTGGGGAAGATAGTGTTATTGAAGTAAAACTGAATGAAGTTACAAATAAGATTTTAGAGAGATACAAAGACAACACAAATTCAAAATTACTATTAAAACTCCCAAAAGCACTTAGTGTATTAAGATACGACAAGATTGAAAAGGAATTGGGGTTTGAGCATTTTACATTCTACACCGCAAGGCACACAATGGCTTCGTTTGCAAGAAACATTTGCAAGATAGACAAATATGTTGTTCACGAAATGTTAAACCACACTCCAGATGCAAAAATGCGCATAACCGATGCCTATATAGACAAGAGTTACACGCATTTATGGGAAGCGAATGATAAACTTATGAGTCTTTTTGATTGGTCTGTTTATCTTTCTGAGTTTTAGTTTTTCTCTTGAACTTTTTTGCAGGTTTTTCTACTTCTGCTTCTACTTCGGAAGGAGTTTCTTCTTTTTGTTGCTCCTTTTGTTCGTTGAGTTGTTGCTCTAACAAGGCAATCTTTTCGTTTAGTCCCTTGTTTTTCTTTTTTAATTCTTTATTAGAAGATTTTAGGTCTTTGATTTCATCTTCAAGACAATAATAATCAATTGCTAAATCTTCCCACGCATTCTTTTTAAGAATGACAAGCCCAAAAAGGCTAACGAATTTAATCTTCTTTTCTGACATAATTAAACCTCCAACATTTTAAGTTATTATAATATTTACCTTTATATACATTTGCTGTTATTGATATTTCTACACAAACTAATTTGCCGATTTCAGGCGCAATGGTTGGTTTGTATGTTTTGGAATACATATATAAGAATACGGTTTGCTGATACGTTTCGTTTAGTTCTCTCAGCAAGAAACCTTGTCTATAGAACTTATATCCGTTGTCGCTTATTACCTCTTCTACATCTTGTACCGATTCACAAATACCTGTGAAATTGATATTGTTTTTTCTTGATAAATGTTCGTTTTTATTCATTATTATATCTTGTATTTGTTTTGATACTTCTCTGCTATTTTTAATGATTCAATCTCAAAAATAGAATAAACCTTGCTTGAACGTTCCGTTGCGCCAACTCTATTAAAGTGCAAAAGTCCTCTTTTTGTTCTGTCTTTGAGCCAAGCCTTGCCATATAATTCAATAGCCTTTCGCTCGGAAATATCATCTTCTTTTCTGCCTTGCAAAGCACAAGCAGCCCTAACTCCTAATGCGGCAGACTGACAAATTAAATCCTTGAAATCTTCACTCGACAAAACAAACATATCAAACCTTAAAAAAACTTTTTGCTACAATAAGATTGTAAAATCCGTTTTCGCTTTTTTTTGCATACGTGCGATAAAAAATCTTCAACATATCCCCTGAGCGCACTTGCAATAAACTATTCATCAAACCGCCAAATATAACAAATGACATAGATTGAGGATTTCTCATATTTTCTATAACAATCAATCTGGCAGCTCTTGTATTCGTATTCCCATTTCTATAGTTAAAATACTCTATTGAGTTAATTCTACCAACAAAGAAATTTTTGTTTCTTATATTTTTTTTTATTCTTTTCTCTATCATTTTTATACAAACAAAGATGAATAAGATTTACATAGCAAAAATACATATAATTTTATTTTACAACAAAATAAAACATAATAAACGTATGTATTTTTTCATACAATAAATTGTTTTGAGATAACGATTTTTTTATCTTACCTTTGCAGAAGCAAGTTTTCAATTCTTTTTTTAATTGTTTAATTTGTTTTTTTGTTTTTGTTTTTCGAGCGCAAGAGTTTATTTCTCCTGCGCTTTTTCTATTATATACTTCACTAATCATATCAATAAGGCAAATCATCTCCGTAATTAGATTGCGTTTAGTTGCTTTGATTGATTTGGTTTTTATTCTTGTCTTCAAAGACATAGAATCGCCCATCCCAACCGAGTGGCACTACATCAAGTTTTCCAAATTGCTTTCCGTCTTTCTCAAATAATTTTCCAATGTTTACCCAGCGAGTTTTCTCCTCGCCATTAACTACATAAGTCTGTTTAATCGTAATGTTTTGTGTCATAGTTGTATCATTTAATTAGTTATTTCAAATTCATCTTGCAGTTGCTCAATAATAATCCATATCCGCAAACATTTCACATTGTTCTGTTTCATAGTCGTATTGTTCCTCAATAAATGGAGCGAAATCTTTTGGGTCTAAAAATCCATTTACGGCTTTTTTACATTGTTCCTTTCGCAACCAATACCTGTAACACTTATCTCTTATTGCACAGGCTCTGCCCATACAATGGGCTACATCTTTGATGTATGTTATTCCTTTGCTCATAGTTCTAACTTTGGTAATGGTAAATAATGGGTGTAACCTGTATTTCGCTCTATTTCTCCACACCAACTATAAATATCTTGGTCAGGCGAAAGCATAGCGTAGGAATCGCCATATCCGATACATAGCATTGCAATAGGCACTCCGTTTTTATGAAGTTCTACTATTATATCAAGTACTTCCTCTGTTGCAAAACCGTTATCATCACGGTCAATTTTTATCCACTTCATTCCGCACCTCCTTTAAGTAGTTCAGGGTTGTCGTGGATATTGCCGATGACTTCGCAAGTTGTATTGCTATGAAGATAGAAATAACGCAATCTGTTATTAAACATAAACTGAGCGTTGATGTATTTTATTTCAAAAACATCATAACCTGATACATTTACGAAATTGCCACCTCTATTAAGCTCTTTGCCAAATTGTTTAGTTTTAACAATATCTCCCTCATATATCTCTTTACCGTTCTTGTCGAGCAGTCCTGTGAACTGACCTACGGTTTCACGTTTTACCGCACACTCACCGTATCGAACTTTTCCGTTGCTATTGTAAGGAAACATAATACTTGGCATATAACCCATTCGCTGAATGAGGTCGCCATTTACCCATTTATCTGTTTCAACGTCCTTTCCTCTGAATTTTATTTTTCGTTCCATAATTAAATCAAATTTTTATTTCCAAGTTTAATAATAAACACTTCTTCGTTTGGTGCGCCCCATTCGGGCTTGCCTTTACCGATTGTAATACTCTCTATCTCGAATGTCATTGTTCGCTTCGTGTAGCCGTAGGAGAACTTGACTGCATCGTACTTATATAGATTGTATAGTTTTGTTTGTATGCAATTTACACAGCAGTTATTCATGCAATCAATAAACCTATCTCTACTTACCCAATTATCACATAACCGTTTTATCCAATACGGTTTAATCTCTCTGTACTCCTCGGTCTTGATACCGCTCTCAATCATTTCGTACCACTCTTTCTTAAGTGGTAAGTGTAGGGTTTTCATTGCTTTAAGTTGCTTTAAGTATTCTTTGTCTATATAATTGTTTTCAATGCACTCTGATATGAGGCTAATAATCTCTTCGTAAGGGTTGTAATATTGGATATAAAATTTTATCAATGGCGAATCTGATATCTCAATCAACCTATGAAGCGACCAAGCAGGAATATAAGTCTTCTTCATATTATATTTTAATGGATTATTATCACCATCTACTTTTAGGCGATACTCATCTCCACCTACCCAAAAATAGTACATATCCGCTGTTTCAGGTTTCAATCCCAATTCCAAAAGGCGTTGGCTTTGAATTTTAGTGGTACAGACTTGGCTGTTAAATTTTAGTTCGTTTTCCATATCAATACATAAATTTAGAAATATACCCTGCTAAATATGCGCTTGCTTCAATGTCTGTAATGCCGCAATATTCAAGCACTCTATCTTCTATATGCCGTTTTTCGTGGTTAATAACCTCTCTACGAGTTTCTATATCTTTGAATGGATATAATACTACGACAAACTTTCTACGCAGCAGATTACGGAATGTATCGCCCCCGTTCATACTGCCATCTTCAATGTAAACTAAGACCTCATCAATACTCTCTTTATCAGGAGTAAGGTTTGAAAGTATGGCATATACTTCGGCTTTATCCTCCTTTGATTCAACTTCGAGGATTGTTATGTCAAAATCGTATATCGGTATTTTAAATTCCGTCTTTTTCATCACTCCATTGGTTTAAATATTTCACATTCTTCTGTTTCATAGTTATATTGCTCCTCAGTGTAAGGTACACATTCATTACTGAAAACGTGTGCTCGTTGATGATTATAAAACCTCACACATTTATTCCTTATAGGACAATCTTCACCCATACAATGGGCTACATCTTTGATGTATGTTATTCCTTTGCTCATACTTCTAACTTTGGTATAGGTAAATAATGGGTGTACTTTAGGGATAAACTATATAAAGTCATCTGGTGTAATATAACCATATTCTTCCATTCTCTCGATTGCTATTTCGATAGGCATTTCGCGCCCGTAATATTCAAGTATAATTTCATCGCCATTACAAGCACTAACTTGTGGGGTATCTCCATTAAAACGAGCAAAAGTTAAGTATTTTTCAATACATTGCACTGCGCAACTCGCTTCGTTCAATTTAGTTTCTGCCTTTTTTACCGCATATCTTAAATTCTTATTCATACTACAAACTTTTTAATAATTCTTCTTTGGTGGGGAAAAGGTATTCTTCCTTTGTCAATCGTGCGTAATTGTACAGCAGGTAGCACGTTAATTGTCGTGGGATTGGTCTTTGCATTGTTAGACCTCCTTGAGTTCTCCATCAACTAACATATACCAAGTATCGGCTTTGATTCGCTCTCCATCAACTTTAACAGCTCGCACTTCTTTTATTGGATATGTTTTGCCATCCCAATTCTCTCGCTCGGCTATACAGAGCCAACTGCCTATTGCTCCCTTCGCTTTGCATTGATAACCTGCGGCGAGAGCAATAGAATTGTCGCCAGTTGCAGATGCTGCACCTTTGTAGCCCGTTGCAGATGCTGCACCACAGTAGCCCGTTGCAGATGATGCACCACAGTTGCCCGTTGCAGATGATGCACCTTTGTTGCCCGTTGCAGATGATGCACCACAGTCGCCCGTTGCAGATGCTGCACCACAGTCGCCCGTTGCGTGTTCGCTATTTTCGGGTGTAGATTTATCAAAAGTGAACTTAATCGCAGCGGACACAATGTCTTTAAGCGACAGCTCCGCACCTATCTTAATCTTTTCCGAGCAAGTTTTATCGCTCTCGCTTTTATCAATTGTTCCGCTTTGTTCTACCATGCAATACCTACTCTCGCTTGGAGAATAATAACGGAACACATCTAATGGGTGTTCGCAAGCGTGGAAGCCACTTTTACATGCTTTAACTTCGCCATTGTGTTTGTACTCTTTCCCGATTTCATATTGAAATCCTCTGCATTTAAGGTCTTTATCAAAACCTTTGTACGCTTTAATTACTTTGTTTTTGTCTTTGTTTTCTTTTTTCATTGTTTATTTTTGTTTTAACGTGTTTTTTTATTTGTTTAATATCTTTAATCATTTTCGCCCTAAAAGTCCGTTAGAGGGCAAGAAAATAGGCAAATCAACCATATATCTTATCAATTCTAATTCCGTATTGTTGTGCATCGGCTAATTTGGCATACATTCTCTGTCCGTTTACGATAATCAAGCAATAGTCTGGCGAGGGGAATTGACCTGTCATTCTGATAACATCTGAATACGAATATAACTTTACTCGTTTGTCAAAGGTCATTATATCCGAAACCTTTAAGTCATACTTGTTGTTGCAGATTGCGTGATTGACTGCGTCTTTTAGTTGGTTGGCGGTCATACCAGAATTGACAACCATTTCTGCAAGTATGGCAAAGAACTCGTTAGTTTGCTTTGGGAATACGGCTCTTAACTTGCCGATTGCCGTAGCAACATCAGTCTTGTTTGCTTGTTGGTCGGAATAAACAGATAGTTCTCCGTTAGTTATTCGCTGCAAGGTTGAACCCTGCTTCGACAATTGCGTTGATTTCGTCTGCATCAACTGCGTGATAGTTCTTGCTTCCATTGCTAAAATTTGTTTCTGCGTTTTTGTAATTGTTTTCTAATACCTTTGGGAAATTGTTAGGTAACACAAACCAATCAAAAGTGATTTGCCAAGGTTTGCCATCGTGTTTGCCTTGTAAGAAATCGGAATAGCGGATATTATCAATTGCTTTTAAGACTTGCTCCTCGCCATATTGGTTGATTCGTGCGACAAGACTTTTGTATCGTTTAGAGTTACTATCTATCTTCGCTACTTGACTAATACCAAAAACAGATAATGTGTTCCACTCTTCAACAACTCGTCGGACACTTTGTGTCTGACAAAGAATATCGTTAGATATTCTATTATTATCTATACTCTTATCTCTTATCTCTGCGTTACTATTTAACGTTACGGTAGCGTTACGTAACGCTTTTTGTCTTTCACGATATTTTGCAACCCTTAATCTTGTTTGTTCTCTAACGTGTGCATCTGACTCTGCTCCAATCATTTTTTCAACTTCCGTCATATAGATAGTACCATCGTCAAGGACTTCCATCATATTTAATTCAGAAAAGATTTTAACTGCTGAACGGACTACATCTATATTTGTATCGGTTAGTGTTGATAGCATTTTCTCGTCATAAGGAACACTGTCAGAAAATCTCAAATTGCCTTCGTGTGATACACTTTCTACTAATAGTTTGAGATAAAACAAGATGTAGTCTTTGCCATTAGGCATACCCTCTATAATCCTTATATCGTGTCGCTTAAAGAAATCTTTGTATAGTTTTAGCCAATAATATTTTCCCATTTTGTTTTATTTCTCATTTATAAAATTCACACAACGTTAGTTGTTGCTTAAAAGGAAGAGCCTTTCGGCTCTTTCCTGTTTGTTAGAATAATTCTCCTGTTTCTTCATCAACCGCTTGAATTTCAGCATCTACCGCATTTGCGTTTAGTGCTTCTTTGATTCTCTCGGCAGCGGCTTGTTGTTGTTCGGCGTTAATGTTTGCTTGTGAATTGTTATCCACATATCGCACACTATCGTTTTCGCCAATTACCGCTTGGTCGAACTTGATAGCAGACTGCATATCAACCGAAAGCGGAGCATACTTTGAAAGCAATAGTTTAAGGACAGTCTTTTTTGACATAGCCTGAAAATCGGTCTCCCATTTGCTATTCTTACGAACCCAATCGTTTTTACTTGCATAGGTTTGAGAGTAGCGCAATCCGTGATTTTTCAACTCTTGAACAGTCCAGTAAGACATCTTTTCAAATCCGTTAAGTAGTTTGAAGTATGCTACATAGCCGACAACCTTTGCCTTTTCTCGTTCTTCATCTGGTAGTTTTTGGAATTGCAATTCTCCACTCAAAAAGTCTTCTCCTACAATCTCGCCCTCACGCACATCACGCACGTTGATGGTCTTGAATTGACCACTACGCATTGCAAGTTGAACAAGACCACGATACCCCAATTGGAACTGTGCCTCCGTTTTGTTTTCCTTGTTGTTTTTGTAAGGAATTACATAGGCAAATCCAAGATTTTGGTCAAGTGGTAAATCAAGAGCAGTTGCTTTTGTTGCCGCATACATAATGCTCAATGGTTCACACTCTTGAAGTGCCTTGTTGTTTGCTACTAATGCTGTTACGTTATTCACGAAAGCATTTTTCTTTTCTCCGAGTACTTGTGTTAAATACTCTTGTGTTCGCACGTTTGTAATCGTGCTGTTGAATCTTGCTAAATCACTCATAAATGTTTAGATTTTAGTTGGTTAATAAATAATTGTTAGTTAGGTGTAGTGATTTTCACATACGCCTTTTTGTTTACTTGTTTTGTGAATTGTTCTAAAAGTTCTGGGTGCTTTCTACCAAACTCTTTCTTGTCAAAAGACGCCATCTTTGATTCGGGAACAAACGTTATAACGAAATGTTCGTTTTTGATTGATTTTACATTTGCCGATAACATCAAATCAGCCATCTTTTTCTTGAACTCGTCCAACTTTTCGTTCATTTCGTTTATTTGCGAAATGTAGTTGCCCATCAGCGATATTTCCTCTTGCATTGTGTCAGGAAGATACTCAACAAAGAGTTCGTCTCTTGGGCTGTACACAAACCCTTTTATTTCCCTTTGTAGCACTTCTAATCCTTTTTTGATTAAAACATCACTTCCATCGTGAAACTCCGTTAGAGTTAAGAAATTTGCGTCAAAACACTCTGATTGATTCGTTTGGTAGTGAGAAAGAAACAATCGTGGTTTTTTGTGCTTTGCTACCGACTTTTCTTTTAGCAACATATAGTGCCAATTGAATTGACTTTTGTATGTTTCCAATGTTTTGGCAACATCGTTTTTTGTTGCCTTATTTTCTACCCAAATAAGTTCCTCTTCGGTTTCAATCTCATAATCAATGTGGTTTGAGATATAAAATCCATACTGCTGACTAAGTCTTTCACTCTTGTAGTAGGGATTGCTTTTCGCTTGTGGGTATTTTTGTTTTATGATTTCATAAATACCCATCTCGATTTCGTCTCCAAGTCTTGTTGCTGTTGTAGAGAATTGTTTTCTCTCAATCATTCCAAGCAATTCTGCAACACGTTGTCGGTCTCCCTCACTAAGCGAACCTCTTAATGCAATTCTCTCAATCATAAGAGCATCGCTACTGCCAAGTCCACCTTGTCTTTTTTTAATAATTTCCTCTTTGTAATCCATAATTTTTAATCGTTAATAAGTAGTCGTTAATTCCTCTTCTTCTTACAATTAGTTCCATTCTATACAATGCCATCAATTCTCTACGAATGTCTTTGTTTGGAAATTTTCTTTTTAGTTCTGCCCCTGATATAAGAAGTGGGGCAGACTTTCCGTTCATATCATCAAGCATTGATTTTATTGTGTTAAAGACCTCTAATTGCTCGTTTGTAAGGTTACTTTCTCTATCCATTCTTCAATTGTTTCGTTTGTTATTTGTTCAACAAAATGCTTTGTAATGGTGTTGTTGTGAAGAATGATTACTCTATTGAATACTTTGTCAAAGAAGATTTGTGTTAGTTTGTTATAACTTGTCCAAACCACTCTATTGTCATTTTCTTCAATTATTCTCCCTAATTTTGGTTTCATAGCGAATAACTTGCAAAATGTTTATCCCCATTGCTTACCATCTTTGTTTTAATAGGCAGACCCTCTTCTTTTAGTTCGTAGATTCGTGTCGCAAGGCGAAAACAACCAAATAGGTTTAATGCGTCAATAGGTGTTATTGACTTCCCAGACTCCAAATGTTGTCTAATCTTGTTTTTTTGTGATTCTGTTCTCATAATCGTTTTTTTATTAAGCCATTCTTTTTATAAAAGTTCTATCCGTGAAACCTCTTTCGGTAATAAGGAATCGCTTCCCTTTTATTCGTGAAGCAGTTACACGAATAGATGTTGGTTTTGCATCCTTGAATAGGATAAATACCTCGTCTTTAACATTAAGACGGTTAATGGTTTCTGATACCGAAACCTTAAATCGCAGATTTTCAAACTCTGCATACTCTTTTTCAATTTGTTCTAAATCCATAATTTTTTAGTGTTAAAAATTTGTTTTTGTATAATTATTTATTACTTTTGTTGCAAACAATGTTTATTAAAAATATAACAAGTTTAATTTTGTATATGCAAAAATATAATTTATTTCATAATTGCCAATAATCTTTTAATTCTTTTTTTATGAAAAATGAAAATTCTTCTGTCCGCAATCGTCTAAAGAGCTACATCAAGTATAGCAGAATGACGCAAGATTCGTTTGCTGAATCATTAGGTTTATCAAGAAGTTATGTAAATGCTATTCGTAAAGGAATAAGCAATACAACTCTTGATAAGATTTTAGAAAAATACCCTGACCTTAATCGCAATTGGTTATTGTTTGGCGAAGGCGAAATGATTAAAAACAATGGAAACAATATCGTTAATAAACACAATGTAAACGGAGATAATAATTACAACTCAACAATATATAATTCATCTCGTGATGTAGTTGATGCAGAAAAAGTTATTCCTTATATTGACACAAGCATTGCACGAAAGAGAAACTTTGACGTGCGTGAAGCAATCAAGAATGAAGATAACTTGCTACAAAAATCGTTAAGCGACCTATTCTTGCCTGTTGATTACTGCCAAAAAATGAATGATGATAGTATGCAAGAGATGGTACAACAAGGCGATCTATTGTTTGTTAAGTTTTTGCCACGAGATGCTAATCTTGTTGATGGTTCTGTCTATCTTATCTTCACAAAGAGTTATGGTATCTTGCTTCGCCAAGTGAAGATAAATGGCGAGGAATTTATTCTTCGTGCGCTTAATCATAACTATGGCGACATTACCATTCATCGTGACGACATTATAGACTTCGGCAACATTGTTCACTTGCTCCGTTCAACGTTCTATGCACCAAAGAATTTCGCTACACTTGATACCATTGCAAAAGAATCATCGGCACAAGTACAAAAATTGATTGATGAAGTGCGAGAACAAAATACTCGGTTAAACTCTGAAAGAGACAAGAATGATAAACTCGTTAATGCACTATTAACTAAAATAAATTAACTATATGGCAAAACAAGAAAAAACCCCAGAAGCAGAATCGTTTATGATTGAGTTTTGGGATAGGATAAACCAAGTTGTTCAAAAAAGCAATATGAGTCAAGGTGCTTTTGCTAAAACAATAGGTTTGCATAAGCATCAGTTGGTTTCAAGCTCTGAACGTTGTGCGGAAATAAGAATTTCAACAATAGCACAAATTATTAAAACATATAACGTTGATGCTAATTGGTTGTTTGGAAATGAAACACAAATACAAACACAAACACAAACACAAACACAAAACGTTAAAGAGTTTTTTTTAGAAAAAGAACTTGACCTTAAAACCAAAGAACTTGAAAACAAAACTGCTGAACTTAACGAAATCAAAGCAAAGATTGCAGATATATCTATCAAACTAAAAGAGTTAGTTATATAGTGTTATATCTACGAAAACAAAAAGTGCCTTATATCGTTGTTTGTTCGTATAAGGCACTTTGTTTTATC
>CALEFF010000016.1 GCA_937876865.1 uncultured Bacteroidales bacterium
AAACGCTCGTTTGTCAAAATAAAACAAAGACTTACGAGCGTTTTTCTTTGAGTTAGGAAAATTTAAACAAAGGTTTATTTATTCAATAACTCTCTTAAATATTTTACTTTAATACCATAGTTAAAATTTTGTGTAGAGCCAATTCCTGCAAAGTTGATTGCGACTAATTCTCCTTTACGATTCAATACCGGAGACCCGCTTGAACCTTGCAAAGATGAGATAGAATACATATAACTGTTTTCTCTGTCTTGCGTAATCGCTCCCGTAGTACATTGAGACCTTACTCCTTCTTTTGTTAAAGCCAACATAGGACCGAGATTAAAGCCTATCATAAATAGTTTCTCGTTTTTGTCAGGATAGAACAAAGAAGTAGTTTCAATAGGGTCTTCTTCTGGTATTTCAAAAACGTGTCTTGATTCCGGTGTTTTCTTGCTTTTCAATTGTATAATAGCCAAATCATTTTGCGGGTCTGTCTTTTTCAAAACACAAGGAGTGAAATCTGTTTCAGATGTTACATATTCATCATTGTAAGCAACACTTACTTCATTTATATAACTACAATCCACATTGCTAACATCAACATCACTAAAATAATCGAAGAGTTGAGAACAAACTCTCATCTGTTCTTCGCAGTACTCTCCTGCCTCTTTTAATTCATAATAATCACTGTCATAATAATCTGCAAACAAATAAGACAAAAGAGCATTGTTGATTTTCGTAAGAGCTTCATCGTAATAATTATATGTAACTCTTAGTTCATTTTTTGTTTCTTTTATAACATTGTTCTTTATTTTCAAAGCATCTTTTTCAGTCATAGCAGGTGATACAACGTGATTATTTGTTGCTATTTCACCATTCGCCGACACAAAAAAGCCTGTTCCGAACGATGTTGATACAATAATAGAATCTTCTTCAGTAGTAAAATTCTCCAAACCATTCTCTTCGGAATAATTTGTAAAATAGATAGAAATTTCATCACTGATTTTCATTTCGTAATACCCGGTATTCTTAATCAAAACCACACCACTTGAAAATTCTTCATTGATTTCCTGCTCCGATTTGTTGCACCCGAAGAAAACAAATGCAAGTATCGCTAATATAATTCCTTTTTTCATTTTCTTATTTATTGATTATTGAATGCCATATTCTCTAAACTTACTTTGCCACTCATAAGGAGGAACAATATAAGCCGCTATATAAGTTGACCATGCTCCTGCTGCATCTTGCGTATACATACTTCCGTCTGGAAATATTACAAAATTATCAGCAGCCCAAGGAACATAAGGTACAGTACGAGGATTAGAACATGTAATATATGTTGTACAATTCCCATATATATCATATTGGTTTGTAAGCATTGCATCTTCAAGCACCCAAACAGTATATCCTAATTCAGAACTATATGCTTTTATTTTTATAAATCCCATATTATTGGGATAGATTACTATAAGTCCTTTATGATTTGTGCCATAAAAATTCCAAGACACCTCAGAAACTATTGATTGTGCCTTAGTACCTATAGATAATAACAAAACTATTACTATGAATATAGTTTTTTTTAATGTTCTAAATTTATTTTTACTTTCCATAGTCAAATAATTGTTAATTTTATTCGCTAAACATAATTTCAAATAGGGGATTTTATTAAAATATTCTTTATAAATATTATCCCCTATTTGATAACTATGCTTTAATTACGCAATCATAAATAGAAGATTTAATCCAAAACCTACTAATCCTGCAATTAAATAGTTTTTAGCGACTTCTTCTGAATCTTTTTTCTTTACAAAATAAAGAACAATACCAACAATAGGTATCAATACAGAAATAATCACAATAAAAACATTTGTTTTTTCTTCTTTCTTTTCTTGGTTTTCCATAGTATAATACACTTTCATTCGTGTCGTGCGCAACTTCTAATTTGAAATTTTAATTTTTATTTATTTTATTATTTAAAACTAAGAACAAAGTGTAAATAATCCTAATATTACTCCTATTATTTCAACAACAGTAAAACTTTTCTGAAATACATCTTTAAATTCTTTATCAAAAACAACATTACCTATAAAAGCAATTATTGCAGAAATTATAGCAGCCCCTATTGCTACTACTATAAGCCATATAAAAAATCCAACTAACAACCCAAAAAAACTATCTGGATTGGCTAGACCTTGCATAAAAGCACAGATAGTAAATATAATTTTCATTTTAATACCCTTACTTAAATAAATTTTGTTTCTAATTTTCTATTATTATAAATAAATCACTATAAAATACGCATCCTATATAGAATAATGCTTACAACAAAAGATATTGTTAGCAAACTACCCAATATGTCAAGAAAAATAAATCTCCAATTTATAGGTGGGTCTGATTCTTCTTTTGTAGTGTTGGATAAAAATTCAAATACTAATGATAATACAAATGATAATACTAATGATATTACAATAGAAATCAAAAATATTGTCCAAAAACCCATAACTATAACACCCTAATTCGTGTCGGGCACAACTTTTAATATTACTTAAATAAATTTTGTTTCTAATTTTCTATTATTACAACTACACCATCTCCTCCGCAAGCATTACATGGATATGTGTAATAACCGTCCGTAAAACCTCCTGAGCCTCCACAATGTCTACAATTTTCTATTATTGTTGTTGGTTCATCGCCCCATAATTTTTCTATTTCTTTTGTCGCCTCCCTAATTATTGGAGCACCTACACTTGGTGGCACTTTACCACAAGAGTATAGTGTTGCAATAATAATTAAAACAAGTGTTGAATTAAAGATTGTTTTTTTCATTCTTCTATTGTTTAGTTTTAATACTTTTTTCTTTACTTTGCCCAAGTCCCAAATGGCGATTAAATGATTTCTCTCTTTGACTTCAAGGCATAAAAAAACGTGGGACTTTTTTCTTATCGGAGTGTGAGGTCCTGAACTACCTAATGTATCGAATAAGAAAAGCCCACGATATTACTCGTGAGCGTTTTCGGCTTATTCTTTCGATACATTGCATGAAATTGTTCAGGTTTCACACGTCCAAATATAAGCAAAAACGCTTTTATATGTCGTTATTATTTAACTTAGTCTAAATTATCATCATTTTTCTTTTACCATAGGCATAATTTTTCGTTAATAATTTTTCAGCCCACAAAGTTATAACATTTTTTTTAAAGCACAAAAAACTTGCGAAAAAAAGGCTTGGTTTTCTAAGTTTAAGAATTAGGGAAATCGGATTTATTTTGCCAAAATTTCAAAACCGATTTTTTAGC
>CALEFF010000017.1 GCA_937876865.1 uncultured Bacteroidales bacterium
GAAAACAAGGCAGTCAAAACATTGAAACAATAGATGTATCAAATCTTCAAAGCGGAACGTACATCGTAAGAATAAAGACACAAAGAGGCTTTGCAAACAAAAAGATTCTGATAGAATAAAACAAAGAAATAAAAAAATAAAGCAAAGAAATAATTTTTTAATTCTTTGCTTTATTTTTTTATTTAAAGACTTATTTTTTAGAAGTAAATATCTCTTTCTCCGTTTTCTATTTTGCAGAGATTGTCTTCTATTTTTCTTACTAATTCTTTCTTTTCTACTTCGGCAAACATTGATTTTATCAATTCTATTCCTTTCATCTTGGTTTCTGCTGAGGCGAAATCTTCAAGGTATTCTCTAAAAGTGAACATCGCATTAGGCAAGCAGTATTGTTTTATCAAGCCTGGTTTTGCTAAGTCCATAAAATCGCCACCTACTCTGTGTTTTCTGTAACAGCCTGTGCAGAATGAAGGAATGTAACCTCCGTCTATGAGAGAGGAAATCACTTCTTCAAGTGTTCTATGGTCGCCTGTTGAGAATTGTGTACCGGTTCCTTCTTCTTCGTGAGCGTATGAGCCTGGGTTTGTCTTGCTTGCTGCTGATATTTGACTTACTCCGTATTCTATTAACTCGTTTCGCATTTTGTCGTTCTCTCTTGTAGAAAGTATTATGCCAGTATATGGCAATGCAATACGGATTATGGCTACAAGTTTTTTGAAATCATCATCGCTTACAGGGTGTGGAATATTTTCTGCTGTTGGTGCTCCGATTGCAGGCTCCATTCTTGGAACGGAAACTGTGTGTGGACCACATCCGTAGCACTCTTCAAGGTGTTTTGCGTGCTCCATCATTGCTAAAACTTCAAATCTATAATCTGTAAGTCCGAATAATGCACCAATTCCCACATCATCAACTCCACCTTCCATAGCTCTATCCATTACAGTCAAGCGATAAAGGTAATCTGCCTTTGGTGTGCCTGCTGGGTGAAAGTCTTTGTATTTTATTTCATCGTATGTCTCTTGGAAACAAACGTATGTACCAATTTTTTCTGCTTTTAATCTTGCAAATTCTTCAACTTCCATTGGTGCAAGCTCTACATTTATTCTTCTAATGTAGTCTTTGCCTCCTCTTTCTTTTACTCCGTAGGTTGTGCGTATTGCTTCAACCATGTAATCGGTGCCATTTTTGTTGTTTTCTCCACAAATCAAAAGAGCTCTCTTGTGTCCTTGTTTCAAAAGTGCAGAAGTTTCTTCGGCAATTTCTTGCATTGTAAGGATTTTTCTTTTGATTAGTTTGTTATCTCTACGGAAAGAACAATAAGTGCAGTTGTTTACGCAAATGTTTCCTGTATAAATAGGAGCGAAAAGCACAAGGCGTTTGCCATATATTGCTTCTTTTACGGTTTTTGCAGTTTCCATTATTTTGTGGATAGTATCTGCATCTTTCACTCTTAACAAACAAGCAACATCTTCAAGATTTAAGCCTTTTAGTTTTAGGGCTTTGTTTAATATTTCATTAACCTGAGAGGTTGTAGGTATTTGTCCCTCTATCAATTCATAGAGTTTATCTCTATCTATGAAATTAGTGTTACGTTTTTCTATATTCATATTATTGATTTTTTTGATTCGTTATATTTTTTGATAATATTGATTTTACTTCTACGTCTTTTAGTCTTCCGATTTTGCCTGTTAGGGCGTTAATCTTATCGGAAGAAGTTTCAATTATTAAGGTAATAATATTTAAACCTTTATCTGGCAAAGGCAATCCTTGACGAGCTAAAATAAAGTCGCTGTATTCACTGATGATTTCATTTACCTGCTGAGCTATTTCCCTGCGGTATATGATTATACTTATTGTTCCTATTCTCTTTTCCATTAGTTTGTTGCTTTTGGATTAGATTCTACTTTTTTTCTTGATATTAAGCATTTGCATTGAATTGTCTAAACGCCATATTCTTTGGAAATGCTCCTGCAAATATACAATATAAATGTAAAATATCAAGACTTTATTATGTGAATTTGTATTTTTCTTAAAAATAATTATCTTTGCAAAGCGAAAAACTATTAAAATTATTTATGTTATGAAATCTAAAAAAGTTTTATTTTTAGTGTTATTATCTTTCTTTGCCTTAAATGTTTTTGCACAAGGTGATAGCAAACAAAATGAAGAAGGACCATCTATTGTTTATTATGTAAAGGAAATTACAGCTGAAAATGTTTTGAAGTTATATAAGCTTTTGGGAGTTGATTTTCAAGGAAAAACAGGAGTGAAGATACATTTTGGAGAAGAAGGAAATAAAAACTTTTTAAATCCTGAACTAACACGTTTGTTAATGCAAGAAACAAAGGCGACATGGGTTGAAACAAATGTGCTTTATGTTAGCAAAAGAAGATTTACCGATAAACATATTGCTTTGGCTAAGCAACATGGATTTACATTTGCTCCAATAGATATTTTAGATAAAGATGGAGAAATAGATATTTCAACACAAGGAATGGGATTGAAGCATTACAAGAATGTGAAACTTGGAAAAGGCTTTATGGATTATGATAATTACATAATTTATTCTCACTTCAAAGGTCATGGCTCTGCTGGATTTGGTGGTGCAATTAAGAATATTGCAATGGGACTTGCCTCTCCTGGTGGAAAAATGGCACAACACGCATCGGATATTCCACAAATAAATAATCCAAGTGAGTGTGTAAGTTGTGAAAACTGCGTAAACAATTGCCCTGCCTCAGCAATCAGTCTTGAAGGTCAAGTTCATATAGACACAACTAAATGTATAGGTTGTGCAAAGTGTATTGCAGAATGTCCTTTGAAACTATTTTCTCCTAAAAAAGTGCAATTGACAGGAGATATTTTCCTTGAAAGACTTGTAGAGTATGCAAAGGTTGCAACAAGTCTTAAACCTATGGTGTATATCAATGTTTTGGCAAATATTTCTTCTGTTTGCGATTGCTCTTCTAAGGCACCTGCTCCCTTTACACAAGATATAGGAATTTTGGCTTCAAAAGATATTGTTGCAATTGACCAAGCAAGTTTAGATTTAGTAGCAAAAGGACATAAGTGTGATGATCCTTTCTTAAAGGAAAGTG
Organism: uncultured Bacteroidales bacterium; assembly: GCA_937876865.1. Lineage (GTDB taxonomy): Bacteria > Bacteroidota > Bacteroidia > Bacteroidales > P3 > Onthomorpha. The sequence continues at coordinate 3,096 of CALEFF010000017.1, forward strand.
GAAAGAGTGGAAACGCTCAATTAGAATATGCCGAAAAACTCAAAATGGGTAAAAGAAATTATATATTAGTGGAAATTAAATAGAAGATTTATGAAAAAATCTTTTGAATCTATTTTTTTAATTCCTGTATTCGTTTTTTTCTTTCTTAGCTTTGCTTTTACCTCTTGTGTAGATGAGGGCGATTATACAATCTCGTCTTCTGTGGAGTTAAAGTTTAGCAGCGATACTCTTAGTTTTGATACCGTCTTTACAACTATTGGTTCAACTACTAAAATGCTTATGGTGTATAATAAGGAGAATCAAGCTGTAAAAATAGATAGAATAAAATTAGGAGGTGGAGTTGCAAGTTATTATAGGCTAAATGTTGATGGAGATACAAGTCTTGTTGCAAAAGATATTGAGATAGGAGCAAAGGATAGTCTTTATATTTTTGTGAGATTAGAATTGGACTACAACAATCAAAGCAATCCTTTGTTAGTTGAGGATTCCATTGAGTTTTTCTTTAATAATAAACATCAAAAAGTGCTTTTGCAAGCCTTTGGACAAGATGCTTATTATCACAAACCAAGTCATTATCTATTATCTCAAAATCAAAGTGGAGGTTATGATACAATTTGGTTTTCAATGGCTCACGAAAATCCAGAGAGTTGTGGAGTTATTGTAAATGGAAACGATATTGAATGGAAAAACGATAAACCTCACGTAGTTTTAGGTGTTTGTGCAGTGGATTCTGCCTATACACTTAATCTAAGTGCAAATACTAAAATACATTTTCAAAATTCCGCTGAATTTTGGGTCTATAAAGATGCAACACTTAAAGCAGAAGGAGATGTAAGTCAGCCGATAATTTTTCAAGGTCTAAGATTAGATGAGTATTATAAAGATATTCCAGGGCAATGGGGCTGTGTTAGGTTTATGGCTGGCTGTAAAGATAATGTATTGAATAATGTTGTTGTGAAAAATGCTACAATTGGTATTTTGGTTGATACTTGTGTTACTCAAAATCCAACAATAGAAATTTTGAATACAAAAATTGAAAATTGTTCTTATATAGGTCTTTATTCAAGAGGAGCAGTACTTGATATGAAAAACTCACTTATTCAAAATTGTGGTAGTTATCTTTTAGCACTTACTCTTGGCGGAAATTACCAATTTATACATTGTACTTTTGCTAACTACTATAATTACAAAACTCGTACAACCCCTTCTCTATATTTTAATGATTATTATTTAGATATAAACGATAATGTGCAGTATCGTCCAATTGAAAGAGCAGAATTTTATAATTGTATTGCCTATGGAGCTCTTTCTGATACAGAATTAGAGTTTGATATGATAGATCAAAATTTTTCTACGATAAGATTTGATTATTGTCTATTGAAACATGAAAATACTAATCAATCAACAATGTTTACTAACTCTATTTTTAATGAAGAGCCATTGTTTGTAGATGCTGCTAATGGCGATCTTCATTTGCAAGAGAAGTCTCCGTGTATTGGTAAAGGCAATGGAGTTTGGGGCTATAATTTACCTTACGATATAGAGGGAAATTTACGATTAGATCCTCCAAGTATTGGAGTATACGAATATAAACCGCTGACAAAATTTAAGATTTCTAAGAAAAAATCTTAGAAAATAACGAATATTTTTGTATTTTTGCACTCTTATTGTTAAATAGTTAATAAAAAATTAAGAAGATATTATTTATAAATTTCATTTTAAAAAGATGACAAAAAAGTACGTTTACACTTTTGGTGGTAAGACCGCAGAAGGTAAAGCAGATATGAAGAATCTGCTTGGAGGAAAAGGAGCAAATTTGGCAGAAATGTGTCATTTAGGATTACCTGTTCCTGCTGGATTGACAATAACAACAGAATGTTGTACAGATTACTATGCAAATTCTTGTCAATTGCCAGAAGGTTTGATGGAACAAGTGAGAGAAGGTCTTAAAAACGCCGAACAAGTAATGGGAATGACCTATGGAGATAAGGATAATTGTTTATTAGTATCTTGTCGTTCAGGTGCAAGAAGTTCAATGCCTGGAATGATGGATACAGTTTTAAATATAGGATTATGTTCTGCTACAATACCAGGATTGATAAAGAAAACAAACAATCCTCGTTTCGTATATGACTCATACAGACGTTTAATAATGATGTATGCTGACGTTGTAATGGAAAAAGCAGAAGGCTTAGAACCTTGCAAAGGCGTTGGAATACGTAGATTACTTGATGATATGTTTGATGAATACAAACATTCAAAAGGATATAAGCAAGATACTGACCTTACAACTGAGGATTTGATGTATTTAGCAGAAGAATTCAAAAAAGTTGTAAAAGAAAACATCGGAGTAGAGTTCCCTGACGATGCTCAAAAGCAATTAGAAGGTGGAATTAGAGCCGTTTTCAAATCTTGGAATGGTAAAAAAGCTGTTGCTTACAGAAGAATTGAAGGTATTCCTGATGATTGGGGAACAGCAGTAAACGTTCAAGCAATGGTATTCGGTAATATGGGTGATGATTCTGCAACAGGAGTAGCATTTACTCGTAACCCTGCAAACGGAGACAATCAATTCTATGGAGAATGGTTGATAAACGCACAAGGAGAAGACGTTGTAGCAGGTATCAGAACACCAAATCCATTGAACTCTGAAACAAAAACAGAACAAAATAAACACTTGCCTTCAATGCAAGAAGTAATGCCTGAAACATATAAAGAATTGTGTGATATAAGAGATATTTTGGAAAAGAATTTCCGTGATATGCTTGATATAGAGTTTACAATTCAAAACAATAAACTTTATATGTTACAATGCCGTGTAGGAAAAAGAACAGGTGTTGCAGCAGTTACAATGGCAATGGAGATGCTTGGCGAAGGCTTAATCAATGAAAAAGAAGCGATTTGCAGAGTATCACCAGAACAATTAGACGAATTACTTCACCCAATCCTTGATGCAAAAGAAGAAGCTAAACACACAGTAATTGCACAAGGTTTACCAGCAGGACCAGGCGGTGCTGTAGGAGTAATAGCTATGACAAGCGAAGAAGCAATGCGTCTTGAAAAAGCAGGAATTGCAAACATCTTGGTTAGAGAAGAAACAAATCCAGAAGATGTTGAAGGAATGCGTGCAGCAACAGGTATATTAACAGAAAGAGGTGGTATGACATCTCACGCAGCCTTAGTTGCAAGAGGTTGGGGTAAATGTTGTATAGTAGGTTGCAGTGCTTTGAAAATAGATATGGAAGCAAAAACTGTTTCAATGGGTGGAAAAACTTACAAAGAAGGAGACACACTTAGCTTAAACGGAACAAAAGGAACAGTTTACGAAGGAGCAGTAGCAACAATCAATGCATCAGAAAACGAATTGTTCAAACAATTCATGCAATTGGTTGATAAATACAGAACAATGGGCGTTAGAACAAACGCAGACAATCCAAAAGATGCACAACAAGCCATAGATTTTGGAGCAGAAGGTATAGGATTGTTCAGAATTGAGCACATGTTCTATGGAGAAAACTCAGAAAAACCATTAGCAATACTAAGAAAGATGATTCTTTCAGGTTCAACAGAAGAAAGAAAACATTGGTTGAATGAGTTGTTACCATACATCAAAGTAGCTGTTAAAGGAACAATGCAAGTGATGAACGGAAAACCAGTAACATTCCGTTTGATTGACCCACCTTTGCATGAATTTGTGCCACACACACAAGAAAATGTAGAAGCATTAGCAAAAGAATTAGGAATTGCAGCCGAAGAATTAAATAAGAGAATTGTAGCATTGGAAGAAGTAAATCCAATGATGGGATTAAGAGGAGTAAGATTAGGAATCACTTATCCAGAAATCACAGAAACACAATTCAGAGCATTATTTGAAGCGGAAGCAGAATTAAGAAAAGAAGGCTTTGATCCACACTTAGAAATCATGGTTCCATTGACAATTTCTGTAACAGAACTTAAACATCAAAAAGCAATTTGCGATAGAGTTCACGCAGAAGTTGAAGCAGCAATGGGAGCTAAGATAGAATATATGTATGGAACAATGATAGAAATACCAAGAGCAACACTTGTAGCAGACAAAATAGCAGAAGTAGCAGACTTCTTCTCATTTGGAACAAACGACTTGACACAAATGACCTTTGGATTCTCTCGTGATGACGTAAATGGTATTTTGGAAACATACCAAAGCGAAAAAATAATTCCTGCCGATCCATTCCAAACATTAGATCAAGAAGGAGTAGGACAATTAGTAACTTTGGGTGTTCAACGAGGCAGAGCAACAAAACAAAATCTTAAAGTAGGAGTTTGTGGAGAACACGGAGGTGATCCAGAATCAGTTAAATTCTTCTTCAAAAACGGAATGAACTATGTATCATGTTCACCATTTACAGTACCAGTTGCAAGACTTGCAGCAGCACAAGCAGCAGTAAACGAAAGCAAATAAGACTCAAAAACAATAAAACCAAAAAGGCGATTGAAATAATTTCAGTCGCCTTTTCTTTATTTTATTTTGCTAAAACAAAGAAAAAATCACTTGTAACAAACTATTTATATCTTTGTTGCGTTATATTTTTATGAAAAAAGGCTTTGTAATTGTTTTTTTAGTGTTGTTTTCTTTTTCGCTTTCGGCACAAGGTGTGAAGGAGATTTGCATTGGGGTGAATGAATATGCGAAAAATCTTCGTTCGGCTTATTATGAGGCAGATGTTTCTTTAAATAGTGGAGAGGATACGCTGTCTTATTTTCACAAGGTGAGTTTTCAAAAGAATAAATATAAGAATAAAATCTTTGCAAAGTTCAATACTCAAATTTATTTTGGTGGTGAGTTGATTCAACAAGTCTTTTGCGATAACAATCACTTTACTTTTGTTGATATTTACGAAAACATTGCCGAGCAATATGAGAAAGAGGATTATCAAACCTTTTTATCTCGGTTAGATACTAATCTTATTCCTGATTTTGTCTTTAATAAACCTATTTTTGACTTAAAGGCAATAGAGGAGGGTGATGTTTTGCTTTATAAAGAAGAAGATACGCTAATCCATGACTTTGAGTGCTTTAAGTTAAGGGAAGTGTTCATTGAATTAGACTCCATTTCTTTTGAAAAAGTGCATTACATAAGAAAAAAAGACTTTCTTCCTCTTGCAAAACTCACTAAGTCTTGTTTTATATGTATAACTCGTATTGATGAAAACACTGCTTTTCACAACAATAGATTTGTGTTTAATGAAAAAGGTACAGGAATACATCTTAGATACAAAAGTCTTTCTGCCTTAAAAAAGCAATGGAAAGAACAAGAGATTAACCAAAGTTCTTTTGCTTATAATTCTGAGGCACTAAACTTTAAGGTTACTGATTTGCAAGGCAGAATTTTTGAATTAGCACAAAACAAAGGAAAGGTAATTGCTTTGATTTTCTTCTATAATAATTGTTCTCCTTGTATTCCTATGCTTGATGATTTGCAGGAATTATGCAATCAATACAAGGAAAAGGAAGTTGAGATAGTTGCTTTAAATCCTGTGGATAGTAAAATAGGAGAGGAGGAAATGCAATCCTTTATTAAAGAGCATAACATAACCTATAACGTTGCTCAAATACCAAAATACACAGTAGAAGAGATGTATTTAGTGCGTTATTTCCCAACAATTTTCATTATAGACAAGAAAGGTAGGGTGGTTTATTCACATCAAGGATACAACACCTTGTTTAAAGATAAGATTTCTGATATAATAGATAAGGAATTATAGCTTTCTACGCTAAGATATTTGAGAAAAATCTGCCGTTTTATGTTTTCTTGCTAAATAGTTTCTTAACGGTTTATTTTCTTCTGCTTTCAATAGCGGGTCGTGTGAAATTATTTGAGTAGCAACATCTTTTGCTTGACTCATCATTAGTTCGTCTTGCACAATGTCGGCAATTTTCAATTCCATAACTCCACTTTGTTGAGTGCCTGCAATGTTTCCCGGTCCTCTTAGTTGCAAATCGGCTTGTGCAATCTCAAATCCGTTGTTTGTTGCACACATTGTGTTGATTCTAAACAAACCTTCTTGCGACAATTCGTCTTTTGTTCTCAATATACAATAACTTTGTTCTTGTCCTCTGCCGACTCTACCCCTTAATTGATGAAGTTGAGCAAGCCCAAACCTCTCTGCGTTTTCTATTACCATAACTGTTGCGTTCGGAACATCGACTCCAACCTCAATAACCGTTGTTGCAACCATTATGTTTGTGATTCCCTCTTTGAAACGTTGCATTTCATAGTCCTTATCTTCAGCCTTCATCTGTCCATGCACTATACTAATTTGATATTTCGGCAAAGGAAATTCCCTAACAATGCTTTCATATCCGTCCATTAAGTCTTTTAAGTCCATTTTCTCGCTTTCCTTAATCAAAGGATAAACAACATAGATTTGTCTTCCTAATTCTATTTGCTTTCTCATAAAGTTGAAAAGAGTAAGTATATCTCTATCGAAAAGATGCGTTGTTTGAATAGGTTTTCTTCCCTTAGGCAGTTCATCAATTACCGAACATTCCAAATCACCATAAACACTCATTGCAAGCGTTCTTGGAATAGGGGTTGCAGTCATTACCAAAACGTGAGGCGGAGTAGTGTTTTTGCTCCACATCTTTGCTCTTTGCTCCACTCCAAAGCGATGTTGCTCATCTATAATGGCAAGTCCTAAGTTTTTAAACACGACATTGTCTTCCAAAATAGCGTGTGTGCCAATCAATATATTGACCTGTCCCTCGGCAAGAGCGTTTAAAAGTGGTTTTCTCTCTTTTTGCTTACTGCTTCCTGTGAGTAAACACACGTTAAGAGGCATATCTTTTAAGAAATTCTTTATGCTGTTGTAGTGTTGTTGAGCAAGAATTTCGGTAGGAGCGATAATTGAGGCTTGAAAACCATTATCTATTGCAATCAACATACACAAAAGAGCAACAAGTGTCTTTCCGCTTCCTACATCTCCTTGTAAAAGACGATTCATTTGAAAACCTGTTCGCATATCGTTGCGAATTTCTTTCACAACTCTTTGCTGTGCATTAGTAAGAGTAAAAGGTAGGTTGTTTTTGTAAAAGTTGTTGAAACTATCCCCAACAACCGAAAAGACAAATCCTTTATTTGCCGATTTATTGTTGTATTTCTTTACTTGGTTTTCAAGTTGCATAAAAAACAACTCTTCAAACTTTAATCTTATTTTTGCTTTTGCAAGATTTTCCTCATTCTTTGGAAAATGTATCTCTCTCAAAGCCCTTTCCCTTGTGTAGAGATTATAGTGTTTTGTTATGTATTGAGGTAGGTTTTCCTCTATTCTATTTACTGCAAGCGAGAGAATTTCTTGCGTATATTTGGCTAAGGTTTTTGAAGTAAGGAAAGAGTTTTTCATTCTTTCGGTTGTAGAGTAAATAGGAAAGAAAGTGTCGATTGCAGTGCGTTTATAAGAAGCAAGAGTCTCAAATTCAGGGTGAGCAAAGTTGAATAAACCATTGAAAAACGTAGGCTTGCCAAAAATAACATAGTCAATTCCGAGAACAAAACTATCGCTAATCCATTTCAAACCTTGAAAGAAAACAAGTTCTATTGTTCCCGTTGAATCGGCAAGAGTGATTACAAGTCTTTGTCCTTTGCCTTTAAGGATTTCTTTCTTGATTGCTTTTCCTACAACTTGAATATAAGTCTCTTCACTTGCTATTTCTCGGATTTTTGTAAACTTACTCTTGTCTAAATAGCGAAAAGGATAATGCTCCAACAAATCTGCAAAAGTTGAAACATTGATTTCTTTTTTCAGAATGTTGGCTTTCTTCTCGCTTATCGAGGATAAATGTTCGATTGGAGTGTCTAAAAAATCCATCATAAGAAAATATTTCAGCAAAGATACAAAGAAAAAACACAAAACAAAGCCCTAAGCGAAAATAAAATTGTTTCACCAAGAGTTAAGCCCAAATGCGTGCGATATTTTCAAGCAAAAGATTTCTGACTGCAAATTTTGAAAATATAAGCCCTTAACTAAAAATCACTAAATCAAAGACTTAACTTTTTTAAGGCTTGAAAATGCCAAAAAAGTCTTTGATTTTGCCAATTTTTTCGCTGTTTTTTTCAAAAAAAAAGCCGATTTTCTTTCAACGAAAAGCCGATTTTCAAAAATTTAAATCGGACT
>CALEFF010000018.1 GCA_937876865.1 uncultured Bacteroidales bacterium
TAATTTAGACTGAGTTAAATTTTTACGACATATAAAAGCGTTTTTGCTTATACTTGATAGTCTGAAACCTGAACAATTTCAAACAAATCATTGGATAGATAAGCGGAAAACGCTCACGAGTAATATCGTGGGCTTTTCTTATTCCAATGATTAGGTAGTTCAGGACCTCAGACTTCAATAAGAAAAAAGTCCCACGTTTTTTTATGCCTTGAAGTCAAGAAAGAAAAGAATTAGTAAATCGCCATTTGGGACTTGGGCAAAGAAATTAAAAAGTTTAAAAAGATGAAAAAATTATTATGTTTATTGGCTATCTTAATGTCAATGTTATCCGTAGATTGTTTTGCACAACTACCACCAGAAGAAATAGTTAAAATTAAAGACTTTACACGTCAAAGGGAATATGAAAGATTGAAAAATTATTGTCAAGAGTTTGAAATTGTACGTGCACAACAGTTTAAATTTCAAAATTTAAAAGGAGTACATATTAACATCAAACAAAAAAATCCTGATATACTTCTTACTGTAAATAGAGATACTTTTTTGTACTTAAATTATACCTGCTTTATTATGCCGACAGTAAACTATATTAAAGCAATGGGATTTAATAATACCGAAGAAAATGAGCACACTTTAAACATTTACCTTGAGTCAATAAATGCAGATATGAAGTATAGTACTGAGGGAACTGCTTACTTTAAAAGTATAGATGTTACGTTTCAAATAGAAATGACTAACAGATATGGTGAAGTAATATTTGAACAAGTTGTATCATCTTATGTAAAAGCTGGAATGCTCTTCGAAACTTTGAATGAAGCATACACACAAGCTTTAGAGCAAATAAATTGGCATAAAATTGCTTCGTTCTTGAAAAAAAGTAGTGAACCGAAACAACTTGCAAAGGAAGAGCCAAGAAAAGAGGTTGAGGGATATGGAAATACTGCTTTGGAAAATACAATTGTTCGTTGGGATGTGCAATCTCGTCCTGCGGGAGCGGATGTTTTTTGGCGAGTTGTGTCAAAAACTCCAAGCGTTAAAAGTACAAACAACAAGTATTTGCAAACAACTCCTTACGAAGCAACAAAATCTTTGGACATTCGTGGACTTAGTTACGAGAACTCGGGAGATGTACGTATAATATTGCGTTGCGAAAAAGATGGATACTATCCACAAGAAAAAGAATTTAACGTACGAATGATTATTGACCAAGAAGAAATCTCTGCTTTTTTCAAATTAGTTAAAGTAGAATAAAAACTTTAACCACAAAAAAAACGCTCGCAAGTCTTACTTTTATTCAGACAAACGAGCGTTTTATTTTATTTACTTAAAGAATTATTTTTCTATTCTTATACGTGCATCAACTGCAACTACTGCTTTTGGTGAGCCTAAAAGTGGATTTAAGTCCATTTCTGCAATTTCTGGTGCTGCTTGTACTAATGCTGCAACTCTTGCTATTTGATCTGCATACAAGTCTTCGTTTACAGGGTCTTGTCCTCTTACTCCTTGAATAATCTTGTAACCTCTCAAACGTTTTATCATTGCTTTTGCTTCTGCAACTCCTATTGGTGCAAGTCCTGCTTGTACATCTTTCAATACTTCTACGAATATTCCACCTAATCCGCAAAGTACTTGGTGTCCAAACAATGGTGTACGCATTGCTCCTATGAAGATTTCTGTTCCAAACAACATTGGGTATGCTTGAACTGCGTAAGTATCTTTTATCTTTATTAGTCTTTCAAATTCTGCTCTTACATGTGCTTCATCTTTTACGTTAAGTGATACTCCACCTACGTCAGATTTGTGAACAGGTCCAACAACTTTCATTACTTGTGGGTAACCTGTTTTGTTAGCAAAAGCAACTATTTCTTCTACGTTATCACTTGAAATATCTACTGCGTGATTGATTCCTGCTGCGTCAAGTAATTCATTCATTAACTTAACATCAAGGTATCCATCTGGGCAACGTGAGATTATTTCTCTAATTTTTTCTACGTCTATCTTTACAGTGTCTTCTTCGTTTGCAGCTTTTGGTGTTGCAACTATGCGTCCTACTGCGTTTCCAAATACTGTTTCGTCTGCAAAGTATGTATTTCCCATTTCCACAAATTCTTTTACCTCATCACCTGCTACAAGTGTCGAAGGAAGTATTGGGAAGATTGGTTTTTTACTTGTTTTCATTTTTTCTGATAACACTCTGTATGCTTCGTAAATTGGTGCTAAACCTGGTGTTCCGAAGATTACGCACATTGCATCTATGTTATCAAATTTTGTATCGCAATAATCTATAATTGTTCCAAGTTGTTCTGGTGTTCCTGTCGCAAGGAAGTCGATTGGATTACCTACTGCTGAGCCTGCAAATAGTTTTCCAAGTAATTCTTCTGCCATTTCTCCTTCTATGTGAGGGATATTCATTCCTGCTTTGCTTAATGCGTCTGTTAGCATTACGGCTGGACCTCCTGCGTGTGTGATAATTGCTATGTTTTTACCTTCAAATTCTGGGTATGTGAAGATATTTCCTACTGTACATAACTCTTCTCTTCCGTAACAACGAACAATGCCGGCTTTTCTAAACAATGCATCTACTGCAACATCGGGTGAAGCCAACGCTCCTGTGTGTGAAGATGCTGCACGTGAGCCTGCTTCCGATGAACCTGACTTAATTGCTGCTATTCTTACGCCTTTTGCTCTCAAACTTTTCGCATGAGTAAGGAGTTTCATTGGGTTTTTGATGTTTTCTATATACATCAATATTACTTTTGATGAAGTTGCTGGATCAAAGCTTTCATCGTGGTATTCCAATATGTCTTCTATTCCTAATTGTGCCGAGTTTCCTACTGCCCAACAGTGATTGAAGTGAAGTCCTTGTTGCATTCCAATATCCATAATAAAGCAACCTGTCGCTCCACTACCTGTTATGAAATCTACTCCTTTTGGTGAGGATTTTGGAAAAGGTTTTGAGAAAATTGCATGATGATATGGTGTGAATATTCCGGTGCAATTTGGTCCGATTAAGCAAGCTCCTGCTTTTTCAATCAAAGAAACAATTCTTAATTCTAATTCTTTTCCTTCATGACTTTCTTCTCCAAATCCAGCAGATATTATAATGAATGCTTTTGTTCCTTTTTCTTCTGTAAGAACTCTTACTGTTTCTTCTGTATATTTTGCTGCTATTGCTATAACTGCTAAATCTACTTGTGGTAATTCATTAACAGTTTTTGAGCATTTTATACCTTGTATTTCTTCTTCTTTTGGATTTACTACATATAATTGTCCTTTAAATCCGCCTTCAATGATATTTCTAAGTATTGCACCGCCTGGTTTTGCAGTGTCATTACTTGCTCCTACTACTACTATGCTTTGAGGATTTACTAATTGCTTTGTTACTTTTGTGCTCATTATTTATATTTTTTTATTATTCTTTTGTTTCGTTTATTTTCCTAATGTATTGATTCCACAATTGAATCTTTCCATCATTTTCTTTGCAGTGTATTTATTAAGTTCTGCTATCTCTATTTGAGGATATTCTTTTGTAGAGAAATATATTGCTGTAATTGTGGTTTGTGAGAATATTTCTTGTTGTTCCTCGCTAAGAGCATATCTACAACCTATTTTGTTATTCTTAGAATTGGTTATAATTTCACTGAGTTTTAATTCCTCTTCTTTTTCGTTTGCAAACTGAATGTATGCTATTGAATTTTTTTCTACTGTTAAGGGTTGATTGTAATCTAAGGTTAATTCCAAACAATGATTCTCCCCATCATATAAATATTGTACGCAAACTCTAAAATTATCGTAATTTGTGCCAACATAATTTCTTTCTCCACGATAGATTGTCTTTCCCTTTTCTTGTTCTTCTATTAGCTTACAGGGCGTTTTTTGTGCAAAAGACAACGATGTAATTAAAAGAGCAGTTACAATTAAAAGTATTTTTTTCATTTTCTTTCTAATTTTTGATTATTTACCCATATAAATATAACGTTTTATACTACGTTTTGGAGTTTTTTCAAATTCTTCTTCTTGCAAATAAATAGCAGAGAGTTGCTCATAAGCAGAAAGCACTTGATTTGCTTGTGTTTTGATTTGGTTTTTAATCTCTTCTTGCGACAAAGTAATGTTTTTTGTATCTAAATAGTCTTGATCAAGATACACCAAAGCGACTAATTTTCCGTTTTCTTCCTTAACCAAACTTTCATTAACAAGTTCCATACTGTTTAGCAAGTCTTCTATTTCTTCGGGATAGATATTTTGTCCACTTGCACCAAGAATCATATTTTTACTACGACCTTTTATATATACATTGCCGTCTTTATCCTTAATTCCTAAGTCTCCTGTACGCAACCAACCATCTTCGGTAAACACTGCTTTGGTTGCTTCCTCGTTTTTGTAGTATCCCATCATTACATTCGCCCCCTTAACAAGTATTTCTCCTGTTATTTTAGTTTCATCGGGCGAATCAATCTTTACTTCCATACGAGGAACGGCCTTTCCGCAAGATCCTAATTTATGATTTTTCCAATCGGCATAACAAATTATAGGTCCACACTCTGTCATTCCATAACCTACTGTGTGAGGAAAGCCTATTTTCTTAAAAAATGTTTCAACCTCTCTATTAAATGCCGAACCGCCTATAATGATTTCATAGAATTTTCCACCAAACGACTCAATTAAAGTAGTAAGTATTTTATTCTTTATAATAGTATCAATAACAGGAGTTCTCAAAAGAAGTTTCATCTTCTTCTTATCTAATATTGGTTTTAGTTTTGTTTTATAAACCTTCTCAATAATAAGAGGCACCGAAATAATTATATCGGGTTTTACCCTTGCAAAAGCCTCTGCTATAATTTTTGGAGAAGGTATGCGAGTTAAGAAATGAATATGTATTCCTCTTATAAACTCAAAAATCACCTCAAACTGCAATCCATACATGTGAGCCATAGGAAGCATAGATATTACTTTATCTCCTGCCTTCAAATTAGGCAACACCTCACATGCAAACATATAATTGCTAAGCAAAGAACGAAAAGAAAGCATCACCCCTTTGCTAATTGAGGTTGTTCCTGAGGTATAATTTATCAAAGCCAAAGAATCTAAATTATCTTTTTGGTAGATTACATCTTCTTTTGAAAATCCAAGAGGATATTTCTTAGAAAACTCACTATCTAAGTTCTCAAATACGCTTCTAAACTTCTCATCGTTGCAACCAACCAAATCAAAATCTTGCATTTGTATTATTGCAGACAATTTAGGCATATTTTCAGCAATCAAACCCTCCCAAACAACATCTCCAACAAAAAGAATCTTTCCATCAGAGTGATTTACAAGGTGAGTAATCGATTCACTTTTAAATTCATGCAATAAAGGGACAACCACAGCCCCATAGGTAAGAGTTGCAAAAAAGATAACAGCCCAAGAAGAACAGTTTCTACCACAAAGAACTATTTTATCCCCTTTTTCAACTCCCGCTTGCTCAAACAATAAATGTATTTTTGCAATTTGTTGTGCTACTTCTCTATAATATATAGGTTCTTTCTTATAATCACTCAAAGCAGGCAAATCCCAATTCTCCTTAATCCCCACAGTAACATTTGCTATAAAACTATCAGTGTACATATATTTTTTAATAATTTATGAGTTAATTGTGCAAAGATAATGAAAAAAATAACAAACACTACAATTCAGCCAAAAAACTCTTTGTTTTTTAAAAAAAAATCAAAGAAAAAAAATTTTTTTTCTTTACTTTTTTAAATTATTTCTTTGAAAAAATTCAGCCAAATAAATAAAATACGTTATCTTTGCAAGATAATAGAAAAGTAATACAATAAAAAACAAAATACGATATGAGCAAACAAATAACAATCGACCAAGCTGTCGAAATGATTAAAGACGGCATGACCGTAATGATTGGAGGTTTTTTAGCAGCAGGAAGTGCTAACAGAATAATTGAAGCATTAGCAAAAGCAGGACGTAAAGACCTTACAGTAATATGCAACGACACATCTTATCCTGAAAAAGGTAGTGGATTATTAGTTGCAACCGGTTGCGTAAAGAAAGTAATCGCTTCTCACATAGGAACAAATCCTGTGACAGAACAAAAGATGAAAGACGGCGAAATGGAAGTTGAATTAGTACCACAAGGAACATTGGCAGAAAGAGTAAGAATTGGAGGAGCAGGCATAGGAGGTTTTCTAACAAAAACAGGATTAGGCACACTTGCAGGCGAAGGAAAAAGAGTAATAGAAGTAAATGGAGAAGAATATCTTTTAGAACTTCCATTAAGAGCAGACGTTGCCCTAATAGGAGCATCAGTTGCAGATAAATATGGTAATTTAATCTACCGCGGAACAAGCCAAAACTTTAATCCTCTTATGGCTACCGCAGCAGATGTAGTAATAGCAGAAGTAAAAGAAACAGTTGAAAACATAGCACCAGAAGCTGTGAAAACTCCTTACCTATTTGTAGATTACATAGTAAAATAATAACAAAATAAAACAATAAAACAATGGCAGCAAAATCAATAATAAGAATGAGAATGTCCGCTCACGATGCTCACTATGGCGGAAACCTTGTAGATGGAGCAAGAATGTTGAACCTATTTGGAGACGTAGCAACAGAACTTTTGATTATACAAGACGGAGACGAAGGATTATTCTGTGCATACGATAATGTAGAATTCTTAGCACCTGTTTACGCAGGAGATTACATTGAAGCAGTAGGAGAAATCACACACGTAGGAAACACATCACGTAAGATGAAATTCGAAGCACGCAAAGTAATCGCTCCAAGAACAGATATTTCAGATTCAGCAGCAGATGTATTGGCAGAACCAATAGTTGTATGTAGAGCAAGTGGCACATGCGTAGTTCCAAAACAATGTCAAAGAAACAACAAATAAGAAAACGATGGAAAAATTGATAATAACAGCTGCTATATGTGGAGCAGAAGTAACAAAAGAACAAAACCCTGCCGTTCCATATACAGTAGAAGAAATAGTAAGAGAAGCGAAATCAGCAGTAGATGCAGGAGCTGCAATCGTACACCTACACGTTAGAGAAGACGATGGCACACCTACACAAAACCATGCAAGATTTCAAGAATGCGAAGAAGCGATTTACAAAGTTT
>CALEFF010000019.1 GCA_937876865.1 uncultured Bacteroidales bacterium
TTAGACCAACTTCCATCAGGCAGTTATGTTGTAAAAGCATTCTATGGAAGAGTAAATCAAAGTCAAAAGATAGTGATTGAATAAAATAAAAGGGTGAATCAAAAAAAAGATTCACCCTCTTTTATTTTTGTATTGATTTTTTATTCCAAATAATCTGTATTGTCTGTTAGGTTGTTTTGTTCTAAGGCGTTGGAATAGGAGAGGTTTTCTTCTGAAATAATCTTAAATGTATATTTCTTCTTATTTTGGTTTGTTAATTTGTCTGCTCTTACTTGTGGGTTAAGGATTTTGAAGTATTTATAAGGGCAGTTTAGTTTTTTTGCAAACATTGGCATATTTGTTATAGTGGAATCTATTGTTATTGTGTCGTATTGCAAGGGCTGATGACAGTCTTTCATTCTTACATAAAAGCCATATTGTTGTGGATTTTCCATTAGTATTTTGTAGGCAAGGATTCTGTAAACGTAACGAGATGTTTCGCTGTTTATTGCTAAACCCCAATAGTCTTTACAACCTTGTTTTTCCATTTGTCTTTTTACTCTGGCTTCTCCGCAATTGTATGCTGCACAAGTTAATGCCCAATCGCCAAGGCGAGAGTAAGAGGATTTTAAGTATTCAACTGCTGCTTGTGTTGCTTTCTTTAAATCGTATCTTTCGTCCCATTCTTCTGTTACTACAAGTCCGTATTCTCTTGCTGTTTTTGGCATAAATTGCCAAAATCCTGCGGCTTTTGCAGGGGAAACTACGTCAGATAATGCACTTTCTGCAACGGCTAAGTATTTTAAATCATCATATCCTCCGTATTCTTTAAGATATTGTTCTATTTCGGGGAAGAATCTCCAACTCCTTTTTAGAATTTGAAAAGTTGTTCCGTGTTGATACATTATTGAGGTTAGTTCTCTGTCGAGAGCTTCTCTTACAAAAATATTATCTAATGGTACTTCTTGCCCGCAAAATGTTAATTCTTTTGGTAATGGTGCTGAAAAATTATGTAATTCGCTTTTAACGGCACTTTTATATACTTCTTCTTCGTCTGGTCTGTGTGTTGCCATTACGAAAAAATTGAGACTTATTGCACAAATGCTAAGTGCTATTGCACAAATACTTAGTATTAGGGTGTAATTATTTTTCTTCATTTTCGTTATTATTAAAACGTGGCAAAGATACAATAAAAATCACTAAAAGGATTTTTTTTATTAACTTTGCGAGTTCAAAATATATTGATATGAATAGAAAAAAATTATTTGCATTTGTAATTTTTGTGCTTGCTTTTTGTGGGCTATCGGCACAAGTTTTATCTCCTTCTGTAAAGAAAGATATTGTTTCTCAGTACAATAAACACATTAAAACTATTTCTTCTATAAGTAGTGAGAATTTTGATTTGATGTCGGTTTACAAATATCAATTAGAACAGGCTGAGGAGTTTATTAAAAAACAACAAGTCAATAATTTTGATAATGATATTTATGCTAAAAATATTGAACTTAAACTTTTGATTGAGCAAAATAAAGAGATTGTTGAGTTTATGATACCAAGAATGAGTGATTGGTATTACAAAAAAGCGGTTTTTGCTAATTTGAATAATAAAAAGCAAGAGGCTTATAATTATTTGTTAAAGAGTGTTGAAGCAGATTCTATGAATGTGATGGCAAACTATGAATTGGCAAAAATAAGTTTAGATTCATTTCAAGTAAGCAAGACAACAGATAGATTAGTTCGTATTTTACAAAATAGTGATATTAGTCAAGAAGAGAGTCAGCTTTGTAAAAGTCTTTTGGCTTTTGCTTATGATAAAAATATTATTACTTCTTTGGCTTTTATTAAAGAGGGAAAGTATTCTGAGGCACAAGATATTCTTTTGCAGTTGCAATCGTATTGTAAAAATGATATTTTGAATGTTTGCAAGCCTAACCTAATTGATAAAAATATTGGTATATGTAAGAATGGTATATATCAAGATCATATAAAGATAGCAAAAACTGCGGTAGATAAACAAAAAACAAAGGTTGCAGGGGATTTTTTGGTTAATACCTATGATTATCTTCAACGAAATAGAAGAGAGATTACTGATACTTCAGATTTTGATGATATGGTTAAGATTGTAGTAGGAAATTATCTTGCTACTGCAAAGGGATTGGTTGATGCAAAACACAATGAAGCAAGGATAGATCTCATTCACAAAGCAAAGGAATTGGCCTCTATGCTTGGGGGAGATTATGAAACAGATGTTTTGAAACAAATCGCTATGATGCAGGGTACAACCTCTACTTCTGACCCTGTTTTAGATTCTTTGGAAAATGCTGCTCCAAATACAGGTTATGCAGATAAGTATCCTGAGTTTGTAAAGGACACAACTGCAAATGTGGAAAAAGATATTAAGGAGATAGAAGATAAGTTTGTGTATGTTAAGGTTAATAATTATGAGAAAGCTGTTGAGGTTTTAGAAAAAACGAATGAATTGCCTTCTATTAAATCAACAAAAAATATTGGGGAAACAAATATTTCTGCAATAAGAGAGGTAACTGCAAAGAGAATGCACAAGGCTGAGTATGCAATTTTTCAAGACGATATTCTAACTGCTGATAGTTTGGTTGATATTACAGAGAAAATGCTATCGAAATATAATATGAAAAACGATAGTGTTGTGGTTAAGATAATGAATAGTTATCTTAGAGCAATAGATCAGAGGGTTTGTCAAAAGAAACAAGAAGAGGTGGATGTGATGGTGCATAATATATTGGATTGTATTAGAAAGAATGATTTTTATTTGGCAGAGGAATACATAAATATAGGAATGCAAATCAAGGGTAGTAGTGAGTGTAGATTAAATAAACAAAGACTAAGAGCTTTGAAAAGACAAATTGAACAGCCTTTGGAATATGTAAAAACAAAAGAGAGTGTTGATGAATTATTGCAAAGTGGCGACACCGCACGATACTTAAAAGAATATGCTGCATTGGAGAATTTCTACATTATTCATAATTTAAGAGAGATGAGTGTACAACATAAGCCTATTAGAGATATAATTTATGAGTTTGGAAGTGATCAATTAGCGATAAATACTATTGAGAATTTAATGAAATATCGCCAATATGAACAAGGGGTTGAGGCTTTGGCTACATTAAAGGATTTTGGTTATAAGGCACGTCATACAAAAAAAATACAAAAACAATTAGGTAAAATGATGTCATTAGAGGAAAGTAAACGAAATGATAAGATAGCTCAATCTAATAGGCTGATGGATAAATATGGAGAAGATAAATGGTTTAAATATCTTATAAAAAGCTATAATAAGAACTTAATAAAGTGGAATAAACAACAGAGGGGAAATTAAAGATGATAACTTGTGATGATGCAATAATAGAAAAAATGGTAGTTCATAGGGTTGGAAATAAAACAAACAATGAACCGTTGAAAATTTCACCAGCACCTTTTTTAATTCACGGAGAAATAGGTGGAGTTTTATTGAAATATTTTACTTCAAATTTTAAATCTCCTCAAACTTATCATCTTTTTTCTGAGGCAGGTGTAGAGCATAATTTGGTTTATCAGTGTGTAAGAGATATTTTTGCTGATAAAAATGAATTGTATTCCCAAAGCGTAAAATTGGCTCAATCGCTTTATGAAGTAAGTGAACACCCTAATATTAAATCAGGGGAATTATATATTACTTATCTTTCACAATGCTTTATAGATGGAGATTTAGTTGATGCAATCGGTATATTTAAATCGGAAAATAAAGAAACTTATTTAAAAGTTTTTCCAAAAGGGGAAGGGTTTGAAATAGAAAGTGAAAGTGGAATAAATATAAATAAATTAGATAAAGGTTGTATTATCTTTAATAAAGAGGCAGAAGAAGGTTTTGTTGCAACAGTTGTAGATGTTTCAAATAAAGGCGGGGAGGCGGCTTATTGGACTGACGGATTTTTAGGTCTTAGAGCAAGACATGATTCTTATTTTAATACCGAACATGCAATAAATCTTTGTAGAGGCTTTGTTACAGAGTTTTTGCCTTCGGAATATGAAATGAGTAAGGCTGATCAAGCAGAATTATTAACTAAGACTGCTGATTATATGAAAGAGTATAAGCAGTTTGATGTGAATAAATATGCAGAAAATGTCATAGGAAATAGTGAACTTCAAGAAAGATTTGAAGATTATAAGAATAATTACGAAAAAGACTTTGAAATGGATTTTACAGATAACTTTACAATTTCTGAACAAGCCTTTAGAAAAGGTCAAAGAGGTTTTCGTAGTATTTTAAAGTTAGATAAAAATTTTACGGTCTATATTCACGGTTCGCGAAATAGAATAGAACAAGGTGAAGACGAGGATACAGGACTGAAATATTACAAATTTTTGTATGATAATGAAAATTAGTAAGCAGTAGTTTGCTGTTTTTTTAGAAAAAATAATTATTTTTGCAATTGATTTTTTAGTAGATTATAATTTTTAATTAAAGGAGAAAAAGAGATGTCTCAAATTATTGGAATTCATTCAAGACAAATCCTCGATTCAAGAGGTAACCCTACGGTTGAAGTTGAAGTTTATACAGAAGCTGGTGCATTTGGTAGAGCAGCAGTACCATCAGGAGCTTCTACAGGAGTACATGAGGCTTGCGAATTAAGAGATGGAGATAAGAGTTATTTCTTGGGTAAAAGCGTTTTGCAAGCTGTTAAAAATGTTAATACAACATTAGCAGACGAATTACGAGGAATGCAAGTTGCTGACCAATCTGCAATTGATGCACGTATGATTGAAATAGACGGAACAGCAAATAAAAGCAAAATCGGGGCAAATGCAATATTAGGTGTTTCATTGGCTTGTGCAAAAGCAGCTGCTATGGAAACAGGTCAAGAACTTTATAGATATATTGGTGGAGTAAATGCAAGAACACTTCCAATTCCTATGATGAATATTTTGAATGGTGGTTCTCACGCAGACAATAGTATAGATTTTCAAGAATTTATGGTAATGCCTGTTGGAGCAACATCATTCTCTCACGCTCTTCAAATGGGTGCTGAAACTTTCCATAACTTAAAAGCAGTATTGAAAGCAAAAGGTTATTCAACTAACGTTGGAGATGAAGGAGGTTTTGCTCCTAACTTGGGTTCTAACGAAGAAGCAATAGAAGTTATTCTTACAGCAATAGAAAAAGCAGGATATAAACCAGGCGAAGATATTTACATTGCATTAGACCCAGCATCAAGTGAATATTATTTACCAGAAGAAAATGTATATCATTTACATAAATCAACAGGTGATAAATTAACTCCTGAACAAATGGTTGCTTATTGGAAAGAATGGGTAAATAAATATCCTATTATTTCAATAGAAGACGCTATGGCAGAAGACGATTGGACAGGTTGGAAAACTCTTACAGATGAATTAGGAGGAAAAATCCAATTAGTAGGAGATGATTTGTTCGTAACTAATCCTGCTCGTTTAGCAATGGGAATTGAAAAGAGCGTTGCAAACTCTATCTTAGTTAAGGTTAATCAAATTGGTTCATTAACTGAAACTATAAATGCAGTTAATCTTGCTTATAGAAATAAATATACAGCAGTTATGAGCCATCGTTCTGGTGAAACAGAAGATACAACAATAGCAGATTTAGCAGTTGCATTGAATACAGGTCAAATAAAAACAGGATCTGCTTCAAGAACAGATAGAATTTGTAAATACAATCAATTATTAAGAATAGAAGAAGGATTGGGTGATCAAGCAATTTACTTGGGTAAAAACTTTAAATTTGCGAGATAAATAAAGGCTTTCTTACCTTTTTATTCAACAAAAAATTAAATAAAAGTCGAAAAAGTTTTGTCAATTCAATAAAAAGTGCGAAATTTGCAAATCGATTTTTGAAAGAAAGAATAAAAATAAAACAATATAGAGATGGCAAAGATTTGTGAAATAACAGGAAAGAAAGTATTGACAGGAAATAGAGTTTCTCACTCTAATGTTAAAACAAAAAGAAGATTTTATCCAAATCTTCAAATGAAGAAATTCTACATTCCAGAAGAAGATGTGTGGGTAACTTTGAAAGTAACACCTGCTGGAATGCGTACAATAAACAAAAAAGGTTTATTAGCGTGTTTAAATAACTCAATCGAAAAAGGTATTATCAAGTTATAATTAAATAAAATATAACTACAAAAAGAGAGTCTTGCGAAAGCAAAACTCTCTTTTTTGTTAAATTAAATGTTATGGCTGCTTATTTTGATCATAAGTTTAGAGTAGGTTATGTAGATACTGATAAAATGGGTATCGTTCATAATAGTAATTATTTTCGTTATTTTGAAATGGGAAGAGTTGAACTAATGCGACATTTAGGTGTTAGTTATAAAACGATGGAAGATAATGGAATAATGATGCCCTTAATAGAACAGTATGCGAAATATTTGAAACCTGCATATTTTGATGAAGAGTTGATTATTAGAACCTCATTAGAGCAAATTCCAATGGTAAAAATAAGGTTTGATTATAAGGTTTTGAGGAAAAATGAGGGAAAAGAAGAATTGCTATGTGAGGGATATAATGTTTTGGCCTTCATTAACGAAAAGACAAGAAAGCCTCATCAATGCCCCGATTGGATTAAAGAAAAATTAAAAGAAATTTTGTAGGTTTCTAAGAAATTATTACTTTTGCAGTGTAAATTATCAAATTATTTATTAACAATTAAAAAAGAAAGAGGTATTAATTATGATTATTGTTCCTATTAAAGAAGGTGAGAACATCGAAAGAGCTCTAAAAAAATTAAAGAGAAAATTTGAAAAAACAGGTGTTGTGAAAGAATTAAGAAATAGACAGAAATTCACAAAGCCTTCTGTAGTGGCAAGAGATCGTAAATTGAAAGCTATTTATATTCAAAAGTTACAAAGAGAAGCAATGGATAAATAGTTTTTCAAAAAATAAAAAGCTTGCATTTTTGTGCGAGCTTTTTTTAAAAAAATTGTTAACTATGAATTTTGAAAATTTTATAGAATATTTAAGAAAAGAAAAGGGATATTCAAGCAATACCCTTATAGCTTATGTCAATGATTTACGTCAATTTGAAAAAGTTATAAAAGAAAGCTGTGGAGTAGAGAATGAAACCGAAGTAACAAGTGCTATGCTTAGAATATGGTTGGTTGCTTTGAAAGATAAAGGAGTTTCTAACCGCAGTATAGGAAGAAAGGTTGCTTGTATGCGACTATATTTCAACTATTTGATGAGAGAAGAGATAATAAGTGTTAATCCAATGTTGAAAATAGTTGCTCCAAAAATTCAAAAAAATACAAGAGATTATGTCTTTGCTAATGAAATGGAACGTTTACTCCAAATGAAAAGTGAAGATAAATCGTTTGCAGGAGTAAGAGATGCTCTAATTTTGGAATTGTTGTACTCAACAGGCATTCGTCAATCAGAATTGTTAGACCTATGTGAAGAGGATATTGATTTTATTGCTAATGAAATCAGAATTCTTGGAAAAAGAAGAAAAGAAAGACTCATTCCTATTCATTCAGAAATAATCCAAAAAATACAACATTACATCGATTTAAAAAGAGAAAATGGAATAACTACATCCCACTTTTTGATAAACAACAAAATGGAACCAATGTCGAAGAAACAATTGTATTCGTTTGTTTGTAAGGAGGTGGCAATGTTGCAATCTTCAAACAAATCTTCTCCTCATACACTTCGTCATAGTTTTGCAACAAACACATTGGCCGCAGGTGCAGATCTTGCTTCAATAAAAGAACTTATGGGGCACACAACAATTGCTTCAACACAAGTTTACACCCACACAACAATAGAAGAATTGAAAAAAGCCTATAAACTTGCACACCCAAGTGCAGAGATAGACGAATAATTATAAACTTTTAAACAAAGGAGGTCTTATGAAAATCACAGTTAAAGCAGTAAAGTTCAAAATGGATCAAAAGTTGGAAGATTTTGTACACGACAAAGTTTCTAAACTTGAAAGACAAGCCTCAGGATTGCTTGGAGCAGAGGTTACATTGAATGTAGATAAGCCTGAAAGCGAAAACAACAAAATCGCAGATATTAAAATAGAGATTTCAGGTAAAGATTTATTTGCTTCAAAACAAGCAGACACCTTTGAAGAAGCAGTAATGCTTGCAATAGATGCCTTGAAAACTCAAATAAGTAAGTTTAAGGACAAAAAATAATCTTAATTTAAAGAAAATTTTTCTTTGATTTAATAAAATAATCCAAAGGTTTAAAAAAATATTCCTTTGGATTATTTTTATTTTTCTAAGACTTAAAAACAATATTTTATAAATTTGTGTTTTATAGTTGATTGTTTCGTGATTTTTTCGTTACTTTGCAGTTTTAAAAATAAAAATATATACACAAGATGATAGACTTAAAAGATGCTTTAGGCGTAATCCCTGAGGAAAAACTAAAATCTACAAGGGAATATGTACAACAATACATCAGTTTACGATTAGCTACCATGGGCGTAGAGATGAATCCTGACAATATAGATGAGAGTGAGCAAAACTTTATGAGAATATTAAAGGGTTTATTGTCTAATTACAAAGAAAGAGAAGCCCTTTATGACAATTATCTTTGTCCTGCCGATGCAAGAATACAAAACTTTTTAGATCGTTACTTTGCCTCAGTTAAAAGTGTTCCCGATATAAAAATTCCATTGAGAACATTCACTTTGGATACATACGGAATAGCAAGAGAATTATCACTTCCAAGCGGAGCAAATGAATATAAATCAACCTACGTTACTTCTTATAGAGTAAAACAAGGAGTCTTGCACAATCCAAAGAATGATAGAAGAACAACAAAAGGAGTTTTTCACATTGCAGAAGGAGGATTACCAATTCCAAACGACAAAAAAGCCGTTCCAATTGAGACTGCAAAATACATTTTCCATAGAGCCTTTGCAGAAACAGGTGAAGTAATGGAATTACCATACACTTCTCAAACTACAACCCCTATAAGACTAATGGTATCTTTGCTTTTGAAACCAACAATATGTCCAGAGGTAGATGAGGTGAGCCAAAGAAAGAATATGGAAATAAGATTTTTTGCACCGGGTTCACTTGTAAGCAATTTGGATTTTGTAGAAAGTATTTTTGGAAACGGGGGTAGTCCATATCACATAAAAAATGATTCCGCATTAGACGTAGAACATTGGACAGGTCATACAGGATGTATAATTTTAGCACCACAATTAACGCTACTTACTAAAAAAGAATGTGGATTACCACATATTTCTGAGGCGACTGAACGTCAAAAGAAAGACGGAATGTGTTGGAGTGATGAAAAAGAACTATACAACGATGGACAATCCTTCAAATTATGTGTTAGAACAGACGAAGGAATTATTGCAACAGTAATTGCAGATAACTATTTTGGCTACTCAAAGAAAGAAGTGAAAACAATGATGAGTTATTCTGCAAACATATACGGAAATGCAGAAGAAGAACACGCAGGAGGAGCCTTAGTATTCCCTGGATACAATCAAGGAGATACTTATTTTGCCAATCCGATGAAAGTTCGCAACACATTTGAAGATGTAAAGAAAAACTGTAAATCATTTATCGACTTCAAAGAAGAAGGATATGGAATAGATAAAAACTTCTCAAATATATATTACCTGCCAGAAAATGCGAATTTCTATGTTCCAACCCAAGAAATAAAATGGAAAAACGATAAAGGCGAACATAAATTAAAACTTTTGCCAAATCGTATCTATATTTTACCAAACGGAAGTAAATTCCGCATGGAAAGTTATTCAGGAGCTTTGAATTATCGTTTAATAGAAACACTTGGAGATGGATTGTTCTGTCATAAACCTTGCACGGTTTCAGGAGGAGGAAAGTCAGAAATATCAAAATCACTTGAAGATGCAATACTTGGTGGACCATTCTTTGTTAGCGATTTTGAAAAAGACTTTGCTAAAGTAGAAGAGATAATCAATTACGACTATTCAAAAAGATATGAAAAACACGATTCAATTCCATATAGTCGTAGTTTCTTATCACCACTTCGTTCAATGGGTTCAGTAATTAAACTACTTACACCAAGCATAGAATATTCTGAAAGTTATAATGAATGGCTAAGAAGTCTTCCTCAACACATAAAAGGAATAGCACTAATCATTAAACGATTCTATAAAGAAGAATGGGGGGAAGATTGGAAAAAACATTTTAATGTAGATATACTTAATGGTACACCAGCCAATGAATTGAAATTTGAAGACAAGAAAATATATGCACGTTATCTTAGAGTAGGTTTTGAAGAGAATGGAACATGGAGAACATTCAAACTAAGACAAGACTTTGTTCACTCAGATAAAATTCAAATGGAAGATGATATAAGTGCCTCAACAGTAGTTCCTACAAAATTACTTTCAAATCTTGGAAAGGCAAAAGATAATTTAAGTGTTAAAATAGTAGAAAACTGTGAGTATCGATTCTTCCAACGTCCCGATGATGCAGTAATAAGAGGTTATGATAAAAAAGCAGAATTAGATTTATCAACACCTAATACATTTATATCTAATTACGAACCGTTAGTTCAAGAAGATGCCCGTGAAATGACAGAAGATGTAATTAACTTTGATAAATTTACTCAACCAATGAAAAATCTTATTTCTTCAATGGTTGATGATAAAGAATCTAAATACTTCGTTTCATCGGCAAATCCAAGATTGGTAAATGGCAAGCCTTCAAAGAACGTTCGTTATCTGCAAACAAGAAACGATTTAATCTATCCGCAAGAAAAGTATATCGCAGAAATGGGAATGCGTCTTGCAAGAATGATACCAGAAGACAAACCATTATATGTTCCAGTTAATGCAGTTCTTCCAGGAAGAAGAAACAATAGAGCAGAAGAAGGTATACCTCCTTTGGCAGTTTATAACCCTATTCATTACCAAGAATTACCTGAATTATTTATGGATTTCGTTTGCTCTCTAACAGGAAAGAGTCCTTCAACCACAGGGGCAGGTAGCGAAGGAGCCTTAACGAAAGGACCTTTCAATGCTTTGTGTGCAGTAACTGACCTTAACAATGCCTTGATTTCTTTCATACTTACAGGCTATGATGGCTTTACAACAC
The DNA here is from genome assembly GCA_937876865.1 of uncultured Bacteroidales bacterium. Lineage (GTDB taxonomy): Bacteria > Bacteroidota > Bacteroidia > Bacteroidales > P3 > Onthomorpha. Next base: position 11,085 of record CALEFF010000019.1, read on the forward strand.
CAGCCGGATACATTGGTAGTAAATATAGAATTGACCACGATTTATCTTTATTGATACCAGAAATATGGGCAAGACTATCTCCTGAAGAAAGAGATCCTAAATTCTTGATTGCAAACAATTACTTTGAAAAAATAGATAATTTCAATTACGAAGGCAAAGAAGTGAAAGCATCTGTTTTAGGATACAGAGTAACAGAAAAATTTATACATAACTACTTTGGAAGAGTGTTTGAAAATCCTAACGTAGTGTTTACCGATGAAATGTTAAAGCCAGAGCTTCAAAGTATGCAAGAATTTGTTGATGGAGTTCGCAACATTACCGACAACCAAGCAAGAGTTGCAAAAATGTATTTTGAAGACGGAAGTGTAGAAGGAGCAATTCCACCGTTAAAAGCAATAATTCATATAATGGCATACGGAGAATACGAAGGCAAAACACTATCTTCTCCTGAAATAAGAGAAATGTTTACAAGAGAATACTTATTAAAGAGCAATTGGTATGCAGAAAGATTAAGAAATAAACACGTAAGTGACATAGCATTGTGGCAAAGTCACCAAAAATATATAAGTGATTTATTGAATGAAGCAGTCAATTTGCCAGATGATAAGAAACAAGAATTAAAACAAATACTTTTAAAAACAAAAGAAACTTTAAAATACGTAAAGAGTCAAGCTTATTACGACAAGTTAATAGGAACAATAGGTAAAGACGATTTGTATAAAGGATAAGAATTAAACAAAGTATTAAAAGAACAATAGGGTAGTTGAATATGAGATTTCAATTGCCCTATTTTTTTTCTTTAATTTTTTCAAAAAAAGCAAAGAAAAAAAATAAAAAATCAAAGAAATATTTAAACAAAACAAAGAATTAAAATGTTAAGATAACAAAACTATTAACCAATTAAAAAAATAAGATTATGTTTTGTTATCAATGTCAAGAAACAGCAAAGAATACAGGCTGTACAAAACAAGGAGTATGTGGAAAAGACCCTCAACTCGCAAAAGAATTAGATAATTTGGTATTTGAATGCCAAGAATTATCAACTCTTAATCATCAATTACGTCTTCACAAGCAAGACGACCTTCAAGCAAGTAGAATGATAACCGAAGCACTCTTCACAACCATTACTAATTCTAATTTTGACAAAGAATCGGTCAAAACAAAAATTCAATACATAAGAGACAAAAAACACGAACTCAAAACCCGAGCCCACGAAAACAACATTCCTATTCAACACCTCAAACTAACTTTCTTGCCTCCTATATTAGGACAAAGTTCAATCCTTACCGAACAAGACCAAGACATAAGAAGTCTTAAACAACTCATTATTTACGGACTAAAAGGAGTAGCAGCCTATACCTCTCACGCACAACGCTTAGGCTACGAAGACAATGCAATCTACTCAAATCTTGAAGAAGCCCTTTCTTTCACACGAAAAAAAGAAACCTCCAAAGAGCAACTTCTTAATTGGGTAAAAGGCGTAGGCGAATTAGGCATAAAAGCCATGCATCTATTAGACAAAGCTAACACAATCACCTTTGGACACCCCGAAAACACCAAGGTAGAAACAAATGTTGGTAATCGCCCCGGCATACTCGTAACAGGACATGACTTACAAGACATAAAAGAACTCTTAGAACAAACTCAAGACAAACAAATTGATATTTATACCCATGGAGAAATGCTTCCAGCACACTATTATCCATACTTCAAAAAATATCCTCATTTCAAAGGAAACTATGGCAATGCTTGGTGGCAACAAACCCAAGACTTTGAAAAATTCAACGGTCCAATCCTTTTCACAAGCAATTGTATAGTGCCACCACCAGCCAACAAAAACTACCAAGACCGTCTTTACACCACAGGTAGTGCCTATTTAGAAAACGCAAAACACATACCACTTGACCACGAAACACAAACCAAGAAATTTACCTGCATAATCAACAAAGCACACCAATGCAAACCACCACAACCCATAGACAATCACCAACTACAAGGCGGATTTGCACACCAACAACTTATGAAACTAAAACCACAAATCATTTCCGCAATAAAAAAAGGCGACATCAAGAAATTTGTCGTAATGGCAGGTTGCGATGGCAGAATGCCTGTAAGAGAATACTACACCAACTTTGCAAAAGCCCTACCACCTGATACCATAATCCTAACAGCAGGCTGTGCAAAATATCGCTACAACAAACTCTCACTACAACCCAACCCACACTTTCCAAGAATACTTGACGCAGGACAATGCAACGACACCTATTCTCTCATAGTCTTTGCCGATGAACTAAGAAAAGAATTAGAATTGAAAAACCTAAACGACCTACCAATTGTTTACAACATAGCGTGGTACGAACAAAAAGCAGTAATAGTACTACTCGCAATGCTATCACTTGGAATCAAGAACATAAAACTCGGTCCGACACTACCAGCCTTTCTAAGTCCGAACATAATTCACCTACTGCAAAACGAATACAACCTAAGCACAATCACCACAATAGAAGACGATATGCGATATCTTGCGATCAAATAAACTTAACACTACATACTGGATGCTCATAAAACGAAAGCGACACCCGAAAGGGTGCCGCTTTTAATGTTTTCACAACGGAATAATCCTTATTGTGAATTGCTTCAATTTAGTTCTGCAAATATACAATTATTTTCTAAACAATAAAGAATTTATAAATATTTTTATAACTTTGTGGCAATGTAAATAGAAAAAATAATTATAATGAAAAAGATATTAGGCTTAGACTTAGGAACAAATAGTATAGGTTGGGCAGTAGTAAATGAGGCAGAAAATGAAACTGAACAATCTTCAATTATAAAAATAGGTGTAAGGGTAAATCCTCTAACAACAGATGAATTAGGAAATTTTGAAAAAGGTAAGAGTATTACTACTAATTCTGTTAGAACAGAAAAACGTTCTGCAAGAAGAAATCTACAACGCTATAAAATAAGAAAAGAAGCGTTGATTAAAATATTAAAAAATAACAATTTCATTACTGATGATACGATCCTATCAGAGCAAGGAAATAAAACAACCTTTGAAACATATTCATTAAGAGCAAAGGCAGCTGATGAAGAAATTGCATTAACTGAATTTGCAAGAGTATTGCTGATGCTAAATAAAAAAAGAGGTTATAAAAGCAGTAGAAAAGCAAAATCAACAGATGAAGGACAACTCATAGACGGTATGAGTGTTGCAAGGGAATTATATGATAGAGATTTAACTCCGGGACAATATGTTTTAGAACTTTTGAAAAATAAAGTAAAACACACTCCCGATTTTTATCGTTCTGATTTACAAAACGAATTTGAAAAGATATGGGAGTTTCAAAAACAATATTACTCTGAATTGTTTACAGATGAATTAAAAGAACAATTAAAAGGGAAAAATAAGGGACAAACATGGACAATTTGTCAAAAAGCATTTAATATTGAAGGTGTACAAAGGTCGGTAAAAGGTTTTGAACAGAAAATAGAGAACTATCAATGGCGTGCTAATAGTCTAAAAGAACAAATGAGTTTGGAACAATTAACAATAGTATTCCAAGAAATAAATAACCAACTCAATAAATCAAGTAATTATTTAGGTAATATAAGCGATAGAAGTAAAGAACTATATTTTAATCATCAAACAGTAGGACAATATCTATACAGTAAACTATCACAAGACTCTCATTATAGTACAAAGAATAAAGTGTTTTATCGCCAAGATTATTTAGATGAATTTGAATCACTTTGGGAATCACAAAAGAAATACCATAAAGAACTAACAGATGAATTGAAAAAAGAAATAAGAGATGTAATAATCTTTTATCAACGACCATTAAAATCCCAAAAAGGGCTATTAAGTGTCTGCGAATTAGAAGGCAGAGAAGTAGAAATTGAGAAAAATGGTAAAAAAATAACAAAAATAATAGGTCCTCGTGTATCTCCAAAATCCTCTCCAATATTTCAAGAGTCAAAAATTTGGCAAATACTTAATAATGTTCAAATAGAGGGAAATGTTATACCAAATGTTCAGCAAGATTTATTTGGAGAAGCAACAGAGTTTAAATATGGCAAACGCCCATTAACACAAGAAGAAAAACAAACCCTATTTTCAGAACTAAATATAAAAGAAAAATTAACAGAATCACAAGCTTTACAAATTCTTGAAATGAAAGGGGCGTATAAACTCAATTATAAAGAAATAGAGGGTAATAAAACAAGAGCCTTGTTCTTTAAAGCATTTCAAGAAATCATAGAATTGTCAGGATACGAAATAGAATTTACAAAAAAGAAAGCAAATAAGCTTGAAGAGGAATTAAAGGAAATTTTTGTAGCCTTAGGATTTAGCACCGAAATACTTGGGTTTAAAACTGATTTAACAAAAGAAGAAATCAAAGACCAACAAATAGAAAAACAAGCATACTATAAACTATGGCATTTACTCTATTCATTTGAAGGAGATAGTTCAAAATTAGGCAACGAAAAGTTAATTCAAAAACTAATGGAACTATGTAAAATGCCAAAAGAATATGCAACTATTTTATCTAATATAACCTTCCCATTAGATTATAGTAGTCTTAGCACAAGAGCAACCCTAAAAATACTTCCATTCTTAAAACAAGGGCTTATGTATAGCGATGCTTGTGAAAAAGCAGGCTATAAACATTCAAAAAAATCACTAACAAAAGAAGAAATAGAAAACAAAATACTAAAAGACTCTTTATCTCAACTGCCTAAAAATAGTTTACGCAATCCTGTTGTAGAGAAAATTCTTAATCAAATGGTGAACGTTGTTAATTCTATTATAAAAGAATATGGCAAGCCTAATGAAATACGCATAGAATTAGCAAGAGAATTAAAGAAAAGTGCACAAGAAAGAGATGAATTAACAAAAGCAGTAAACTCTTCTAAAAAAGACCACGAAAAAATAGTCAAAATACTACAAGAAACACCTTTTAATATCCAAAATCCAAGTCGTAACGATATAATCCGTTATAAACTATACAAAGAATTAGAAGCCAACGGATACCATACTTTATATACGAATACATATATTTCACAAGAAAGATTATTTAGTAAGGATTTTGATATAGAACATATAATTCCACAAGCATTGTTGTTTGATGATTCATTTGCTAATAAGACATTAGAAAAAAGAGACGCAAATATAGAAAAAGGAAGAATGACTGCCTTTGATTATGTTTTAGAAAAACAAGGTGAAATGGGAGCTGAGTCATATAAAGATAAGATAGAATCTCTTTTTAATAGTGGAAAGATTAGTAAAACAAAAAGAAAGAATCTTGTAATGCGTCAATCAGAAATTCCAGAAGGATTTATAGATAGAGATTTAAGAAATTCACAATACATAGCAAAGAAATCACGAGAAATATTAGAGCAAATAGTAAAAGTTGTTAATACAACAACAGGCTCTGTTACCGATAGGCTTAGAGAAGATTGGCAGTTAGTTGATGTGATGAAAGAATTAAATTGGGATAAGTATGACGAATGTGGACAAACAGAGTGCTATACTAATAGAGATGGTAATGTAATAAAGAAAATAAAAGATTGGACTAAGAGAAACGACCATAGACATCACGCAATGGACGCACTTACTATTGCTTTTACAAAACCAAGTTACATACAATACTTAAATAATCTAAATGCTCGTGTAGAAAAATCAGTAGAAGAATATCTTGATTTAGATAATGTAGAAATTAGACTATTAGATAAAGATAAAAGAAGTTCTGCTGTTTACGGAATAGAAACAAAAGAATTGTATAGAGATAAGAATGGTAAGTTAAGATTTAATCCGCCAATGCCTTTGGACGAATTGCGTAAAGAGGCTAAAAAACATCTTGAAGATACCCTTGTGTCTATAAAGGCAAAAAATAAAGTTGTTACAAGAAATACAAATATAACAAAAACAAAGAATGGAGAAAAACAAATTATTCAACAAACTCCACGAGGACAACTCCATTTAGAAACGATTTATGGAAGAATTAAACAATACGAAACAAAAGAAGAAACAGTAAATGCTTCATTTGACATTGAAAAAATACAAACCGTAGCCAACAAAGAATATAGAGACGCATTATTAAAACGTTTGCAAGAGTTTAATAATGATCCTAAAAAAGCATTTACAGGAAAAAATACTTTGGAGAAAAATCCAATATGGTTAAATAAATTACATACAGACCAAGTTCCTACAAAAGTAAAAATAGTAAACTTTGTAGATGTTTATACAATAAGAAAACCTATTGATAAAGATTTGAAAATAGATAAGGTGGTTGATGTAAAGATAAGAAAGATATTAGAAGCAAGATTAGAGGAATATGGAGGAAAAGCAAATGACGCATTTTCAAATCTTGATGAAAATCCAATTTGGCTGAATAAGGAAAAAGGAATAGCAATAAAACGAGTTACAATAACAGGCATTAGTAATGCAATAGCCTTACGTTCTAAGAGAGATAAAGAAGGAAACTTTATTTTAAATGAAGAAGGGAAAAAACAAGCAGTAGATTTTGTAAATACAGGCAATAATCATCACGTTGCAATTTATAGAAAACCCGTTTTAGATAAGAAAACAGGACAACAACAATTAGATGAAAAGGGAAATGCTAAATTTGAATTAGAAGAAAAAGTTGTTTCTTTCTTTGAAGCAACAATTAGAGCTAATAATGGAGAGCCGATAATTGATAAAACATATAATCAAGATAAAGGTTGGCAATTCTTGTTCACAATGAAACAAAATGAATATTTCGTTTTCCCAAGATATGAAATCACAAAAGATGTAAATGGCAACGAGGTAACAATAAAGACATTTGATCCAAAAGATATTGATTTACTAAATCCAGATAATTATTCTTTAATTTCTCCAAACTTGTTTAGAGTACAAAAATTAACTACAAGAGACTATTTCTTTAGACATCATTTAGAAACAAAAGTTGAGGATAATAATAATAAATTAAAAACTATTACTTGGATTAGATGTGGCTTGTCTGGCCTTAATGGAATTATTAAAGTTAGAATAAATCATATAGGTCAAATAGTTGAGGTAGGAGAATATTAAAATAAATAATTCTTATGATTAAACGCACGCTTTGTTTTACTAATCCGGCTTATTTGTCTTTGAAGAACAATCAATTAGTAATAAAACTTCCGGAAGTGGAAACAAATTCTTCGCTTCAGGAGGGTTTTAAAGCAGAGGCAACTAAAACTATTCCTATAGAGGACATAGGAATTGTGGTTTTAGACAATAAACGCATAACAATCACGCAAGGGGTTATGGAAGCCTTGTTAGAAAATAATGCAGCAATTGTAACTTGTAACGAAAGTCATCTCCCAATCGGAATGCACTTGCCTTTGGTTGGCAACACCACACAAACTGAACGAATGCGTTATCAAATAGAAGCCTCTTTGCCACTTAAAAAACAACTTTGGCAACAAACAATTTCAGCAAAAATTCAAAATCAAGCTGCTGTTTTGAAACAAATGCGAGGAACAGAGGTAAGGAATATGCTAAAATGGGCAAGTGAAGTAAAAAGTGGAGATAGTGAAAACCTTGAAGCAAGGGCAGCTGTTTATTATTGGCAAAACGCTTTTCCAATGATAGAAGGTTTTACTCGTTCAAGAGAAGGCGTTTCTCCTAATAATCTTTTGAATTATGGTTATGCAATCCTAAGAGCAATAGTTGCAAGAGCATTAGTTTCAAGTGGTTTGCTTACAACCTTAGGTATTCATCATCGTAATAAATACAATGCTTTTTGTTTGGCAGATGATGTAATGGAGCCTTATCGTCCATACATTGATAAACTCGTTATGCAACTTTATGATAAATATCCCGATTGTGAAGAATTAACAAAAGAACTTAAAGCAGAACTTCTTTCTATTCCTGTTTTAGATGTTGTAATCAATGGCAAACGAAGTCCTTTGATGATTGCAGTAAGCACAACAACATCTTCTTTGCAAAAGTGTTATGCAGGAGAAATTCGCAAAATCATTTATCCAATTATACAATAAATGAATTAAGTGCAAAGGTTTAGCGAATATAGGATTATGTGGATAATGGTGCTTTTTGACCTTCCAACCGAAACCAAAAAAGATAAAAAGGAACATGCAAAGTTTCGTAAAAATCTTTTAGATGATGGATTCACTATGTTTCAATTTTCTATTTATGTTCGTCATTGTGCTAGTAGTGAAAATGCTGCAGTACATATAAAAAAAGTTAAGTCTTTTCTTCCTGAGTTTGGGCAAGTGGGTATTATGTGTGTGACGGATAAACAGTTTGGAAATATAGAACTGTTTTATGGAAAACGTTCAATGGAAGCTAATACTCCTGGGCAGCAATTGGAGCTATTCTAATAGCATTAATCTTATAGGAAAATGGTAGTAAATAAAGGGTATTCAACGACCTTAGTTGAAAGGTATGTTTTTGCTGCTTTATTTTAGGTAAATATGCCAATGCTTAGAATTATAAAATCCCGCCAAATGGACGGGATTTTAAAATGAAAACAGTTTCTTTTTTTAATTCTATTGTTGTGCTTAAGGTGTTGAATCATAGCGAGATATTAATAATCTACTGTTTCCAACGATTCAAAGATACTAAAAAGAAAGCTAATCACAACTGCAGAACCAAAGAATGCGCGGTGTGGCAAGTTCAATGTAGTTCCGTTGTTTTGGTACTTCTGAATCATTCTATCCCATACAGAGATTGAATAAACTGGAATACCATTGTAAGAAGCAACCTTCACACCATCGAAGATTTGTTCCCAAGTCAAGATTTCCTTGTACTCGCGCTTCAAGTCCTTAGTCAATGCATCAGCCAATGACTTGGTTACGAACAAGCCTGCACCTTCCATAGTGGCAATGCGTGGGTCTGCATTTTCAAGCAACGCATCAAAGATACCGATTGCAACACCTGGTTCCTTAATCTCGCTCATTTGATCGGCATAAGTAGCTTCTTGGTTGGCGGCAATAGTAACACGTTGGGTTGCATTAGCAGTTGCAACGGCAAACAATCGTTTCCAAAGACCATCAGCGGGTTTGAACAAGTCTACATCCATACCAGCGGTAATTACACCACTATCTGCGATGTTGGCTGCGTTCTTGTCGCCAAACCAAATGATGCGCCAAAACATTCTGTTGATTGCATCCTTCAATGCTGGATAGATAACCACATCCATGATGTCGGTTGAAGTCAAGTCACCGATTTCTGTACCGGCCTTCAACGCATATTCAGCTACGGTGTTCTCGAATTCCTCATAGCACCACTTCAAGGGAGCAGACCACTTGCCAATTTCCCATGTCTTTTCAGCAGCTGCGATTTGTGGGGTTGTGTATTCTGGGTTACAGCTTGCTCCAGTCCAACCGATTTCATCCATTTCGCCAATCCAACCAAGCTTCTCGCCATTTTGCACGCGTTGGCGGAAAGTGAAGAACTTCTCCAATTCTTCATCTTGGAAATTAGTCATTACAAGCAAGTCGCGCAAGTTCTTGATTGCGCCATTGTCTTTTGTGAGATTTGCTACACTTTCTAAAATTGTCATGTTTTTTCCTCCTTTTATTTGTTGAAACGTTTGTTTTGTTTGGCTCTTGCTTCGGCAAGCTTCTGCTCTACAAGGCTCATTTTCTCAATGTTTGTTGGGTTGGTTCTTGAAGATGGCACATACTTCGATGCAGCAGCCTTCATCAGCTTGTCAATGCCGCCAGCTTCCTTGACCTTTGCAAGAATGTCGGCATCTTCATCGCTCTTTGCGGCCGATTTCAATGTTTCGATTTCGGCTTTCAAAGTTTCGATTTCGTCCTTCAAGGCTTGTGTTTCGACAACTTCTTCAATAACCTCTTC
>CALEFF010000020.1 GCA_937876865.1 uncultured Bacteroidales bacterium
TTAGACCAACTTCCATCAGGCAGTTATGTTGTAAAAGCATTCTATGGAAGAGTAACTCAAAGTCAAAAGATAGTGATTGAATAAAAAATACGAATAGATAAAAAAAGGAGGCTTTAAAAAACCTCCTTTTTTATTTTACTTGCTCATTATTTTGCTTATCTCATCAAGTATTGGTTGTGTGCTTATGTTTTCTCCTACGGCTTGTTGCATCCAAAGTTGTGGAGTTAGGCGGCCTAAGGTGTAGATTCTCTTGATTTCGTTTGCAAATTCTTGTTTTGAGTTAAGTTTTGCAAAGTGGTTTTCAAGTTGATATTCTATTATGTGGCCTAATGGGTAGTTAGGAAGATACATTGGTGAGTTTACCATGTGGGAATAGATTGCAAGAAGTGGGGAATCTTTTGTTCCAAGCACAGGATAGTAATATTTGTTCCAAGTTTCTTTTGCTATCTTTAAGGTTGCATTCTTTAAGTCTTCGGCTGTTGCTTTTGGATTGTCGTATAGCCATTGCCAAACTTCCATATCTACAAGTGCAACACCCATTATTTCGTATAATCCCCAGAAAATATCGAGTGTTGTGTTGTCGTTGCGTTCTGATTTAAAGCCAAGAAGGTCTAAGTCTCTTTTTTGGAAAATGAAGGCAAGGGCTTCTGTAAATCCTGTGTTAGGTACGCCGTTTAATGTGTAGTAATCTATTTTGTAAAGGTCGAGTGTTTGTTCTACATTGTGCCCAAATTCGTGTACGGCTATGTTATATCCTTTGTAATCCATACCTGCTCCGCTTATTCTTGTGCGTAGGCGTGCTGGTTCCCATTTTCCTTGTGCTCCCCAAGCGTGTCCTGAGCCTCTTGCTCCTTCTACTACTATTCTTTCTGAAAGATATTTTGCGTCTTCTTTGCTAAATCCTAAGGCTTCAAGCATTCTTGGCATATCTTTCTCAAATGCTTCGGCGTTTGGATACATTGCTTGTGTTTTTGCAGTAAGTACATCTTCTGAAAGTGTGGAACGGCTCTTGAATCCATCGTACCAAATATCGTAAGGGCGAAGTTCTCTTCCTAAACGAGTTTTTATTAGTTGTGCTACTTGTTTTACTTGTTCTGAGGATACAAGATGAATGAAGAGTTCTTTTAGTTGCTCAACTGACATTTCCATTCCGCCCTCGAAGTTACGTTGAATGCCGGTTGGAAGTGTAGGTGTGTAAGGGTCAATCTTCTTTTCTACTTTGTATGCGTCTAATATAAGTTGATAACGTCTTGTTCCTTCTGCTTCAAGGGCTACTTCTTTACCGTCTTTGTAGGTTTTGTTTGTGTAAGGGTTCCAATCGTAAGTTGCATTGTTGATTACTTCAAGTGGAATTGTTTGATCGACAATTCTTTCCATTACTTTGTAAATCATTTCTTGCTTTTCGTGTGAGTTAGGTATGTTTGCGTAGTTTGATTTTATTTCATCACGCAAATTCCAGTGAGAAAGCAATACCATATCCTCAGGGAAAAGTTTTTCTCCTTTTTCATTTAAAAGGTGTCCCATCATTATATTGTATTGAGCTATATAGTTTTCACCGTTTCCACTTGCAATATTTTTCTCTGCTGTAAGTTCGGCAGGCACTCTGTTTGTAAATACATCGCCAAGTCTTGCATAAGCCCATTCTAATCTTGTCCAATTTTTGCCAAGAGTGTTTTTTTCTTCCAAAGTGTAGTTAGGGAAGTTTGCAATCGTTATAAAGGCAAATTTATTTTCAAATAAGTCATCGCTAAGGTGAGAGAAAGGTGTGTAAGAGCCCATAAGGTAATCTACTTCTATTGGTTCTGGGCCTGCAAGGTGTAAAGGTTTTTGCAATTCTACTGTTAATTGATTAGATGTTCCATAAAGTCTTTCCATTATGTAACAAATGCGAGAGAAAAGGTATTCTTTTTCCTCAGGAGTTTTTGCATAGTTCTTTACAATCAAGGTTTTGAATTCTTCTTGTGTGCCGTCTTCCATTTTCCATAAAACAGCGGCTTGATTTACTCCTTGTTCCAATAGTTTTACATCACATTTAGGAGCAAGTTTCTTTACTTCTTCTATTGTTTGCTTAATTGTATCGTCAGAAATGAACTTTTTAGCGTCATTGTTTGCCGATTTACATCCCACAATCGTTACTAAAAGTGAGAGAAATAAGGCTTTGAATGTTTTTTTCATACGTATATATTTTTATTGTTTTTCTTTATAATTTCATTTCCCAACCTAAGTTTATTATTCCTTTTGAACCCCAACCAAATTCCATAAAAAATCCGTTGTCTTTATTGGTTGAGAAACAGAAAGGATAGAAGTTAAACATAGGGGAAAATAAATTTCCTGATGAAAGGGAGTTTTCGTATTTGCTATGGAAAACAACAAAACCAAAAACACCTAATCCTAAAGATCCATAACCATAAAAATTATCTCTTTTAAAATATGTTATGTTTAAATTTGCCATTAGTGTAGGAGTAAGTATAGTAGAATAATCTCTATAAGAACTATTGGTAAAAGTAGCGTATCTTCCGCTATAGCCAATAGAGGCTTGCAAACCAAGACTTATGCTATTGTTAAAGGAATACGTTACTTCAAAGTTAGGAGTGATTATAGGATAAATTTTAATTATTTCATCGGTTTGATTTCCTTCTATTCCATCGTATCCAATTTCAATTAAACCAAATAAATCTTGTACAGAAATAAATCCACCTCCTAATTTAGCATTCCATTTCGATGTTTCTTGTGCTGAAAGTGGCTTAAAACCTACGCAAAGCACTAATGCTATTGCTAAAAATGTTAATGTTTTTTTCATATTCTTAAAGTTTTTCTTATAAATTTTGAAACTATAATTTCATTTCCCAACCTAAGTTTAACCAACCTTTACTTCCGTAGCCTACTTCCATATAAAATCCGTTGTCTTTATTGGTTGAAAAGCATAAAGGATAGAAGTTAAACATAGGAATTGCTGTAAAATCCATTTCTTTTGAGTAATAAGGAGAATTGTCAATCCAAATAAAGGTTGATGCCCCTAATCCAAAGAGTCCATACATTGAAAAACTTCCGCTTTTTAAGTAATTGACTTTTAAATTCGCCATTAGGGTAGGATAAATCATACTACTTCTACCTCTTGCTCCGTCATCAATGTATTCGTATTTTGCTGTGGCGTAGCCAAGTGTTAGTTGACCGCCTACACTTATGTATTTGTTGCATTCATACGACATTTCAAAACTTGGAGTGATTAAAGGAAGAAATCTAAAATCTACATTAGTTGCTCTATCAATATCTTCACCAAGACCAATTGTTAATAAAGGAATAAAATCTTGAAGACCAAAAAAACCAATTCCTAAACGAGCGTCCCAACGATTTGTGTCTTGTGCCGAAAGTGGCTTAAAACCTACGCAAAGCACTAATGCTATTGCTAAAAATGTTAATATTTTTTTCATGTTCTTAAAGTTTTTTTGCAAATATAATAAAAGAAATGAAAAATTCTTTGTTTTAATAAAATAAAACAAAGAATTAAAAAAATATTTCTTTGATTTTATAAAGTAATTCTTAGAGAAAATCCGCCTTGTGTTGTGGAATTAGGATAGGAGTTTGAAACGAAAGGAGTATTCATTGTCATTTCAAAGTAGGCTTTAAGAACTAACTTTTCGGTTAAGGAATATTCTCCCGAAAGGTTTAGTGTTAAAACCTTGGCTCCTGAGGATACAAGATTAACGTTTTGGTCTATTTTGCGAAGTATTGTTTTATTGATGTTTAATGCAAAATCGGCTTTTACCAAAACATCACTTTTTAAATTCTTTGTGCTTCCGCCTCCCATTCTTATGTTTAATTCTACGTCTTTGAAACGATATCCTCCTCCAACTACGTAAGACATTCTATTTATTTCAGTTAATTGAAGGTTAGAGAAAGAAAGCGATAGACTGCGTTCTCTTCTTATTTCAAAGTTTGTTTGGAATGAGTTTTTTAGATTAACGTCCATTTTAATCAACGGAGAGAATTGTTCGTTAATTGTTACTTGGTCTATTACATCTCTTGCAATGAAGTTGTTGCTTAACTCGTTTCTTACCCATTCTGTTCCATAATCATAATCAGGGTTTTCAATTGGCACTCTATTGTCGGAAGTGAAGGCTCCAACGGTGTAATCGCAAGAGTAGTTTGAAGAAAGTGTTATGGAATTTGCCCATTTCTTTATCCATTCGTTTTTGTTTAGTCCGGTGTAACTAATTTTCCAATTTGGCAAAGGAATAGATAGGAAAGGGGATAGGCTTTGTGCGGAAGCATCTGAGCCACTGTATGCAGCAAGGAAAGCAGGTATTAAAACTTGTTGGCTTGTTGCTCCGTAGCCATCAGGATATAATCTTCCATTTACGCTATCTTGTATTAAAATGCCTGAATAGTCTGGGTTAAATGCTGCATTGCTTGCGGCTAATCTATGAGCAATTGTTTCTCTGTTTTCAAGGAATTGATTGAAAATAGAACTTACATTATTTTCATCGCTTCCTATGAAATTGGTTGGTAGAGCAAAGAAAGAAATACTATATCTACCGGTGCTTAAAGGTGAAAGAGGACCTTCTATTTCTTGGGCAAAAGAATCGTATTTGTAGTATGCTGAATAAACTTGACTCTTATTGCGTTTGAAACTTATGTCAATATTAAATTCTTTTATTGGTTCAATCTTTATTTGTGCGTTTATGTTTTCGGTCATCTTTTGGTTTAAGGCAGCATTTAGCATTGTGTCTTTACTTAACCAAGAGTTTCTAATGGCGTTTTCCATAATTGATAGGTCTTGTGAACCAAAAACAAAGGCAAATCCTGGTGCGAACTTATCTTTTGGTGATGTTCCTAACCATTTTGCAACAGGCATATATCCAGGTATGGAAGTTCCATCTGTACGACTATAATTGATTGAAGCAGATTTAACACAAGTAAGAAGTCTTACTGAGAAATAAAGAGCTTCTTTTAAGAATTTTTGTGAACTTGAAATAGAATCTTCTACTACTTCTTGTTCTACTTTTTTTTGTTCATTGTCTTTTTTTCTTGACATACCCATTTCTGGTCGTCTTGGAGCGTTTGACTTTCCTTGTTTTTCGTATGCTTTTTTTACAATTGGTAATTTGTTGTAAAGAGTCATTAAGTTAAAGTTTGCAGTTCCGTTTATTCTTCTTGAATTCTCTATGTTGTTTCCAAGAGATCGGGTTGCTTGCGTAGAAGATATGAATTTGTATGTGCCACTATAAGATCCGTTTAAACGAATCCAATCAAATATAGGAATTTTGTTAATAGGTATGTTGGCATTTAATTTATAGTTTTGAGTGAATTGTTGAGCACGTCCGAGTTCTAAAATAGAATTCCAAACCGAATCTTTTTTCTCGTCTGTGTCTATGCGTCCGCGAGGTTCTTCTATTAGAGAATTGACAGTGGCATCGTATTCAAATTTTATGTTTGAGGTGATATCGTATTTGAAAGTATAGGCTCTGTTTACGTAAAATTGTTTAAAAAAGTATGGTTCCATTAAAATTAATCCTTGACTCTTAGCTCTTAATAGTGTTTCTTCAAAGTCTCTTACTACTTCGGCTCTAAATGAGAAAGATTTAGGATAATAATGCAATGTAAAGTCTCGTATGATAGCAAAGGCTTTTGGTTTAAATATTTTCATTTTGTTAAAAGGCTTCCAACCCTTTGATTTGACATCGTATTGATAGGCAAGAGTTCCTCTATGTTGTTCTTTTGAGTTGTATTCTATATCTACATCTCTCATAAAGGTAGAAGAATAGGAGTAAGAACCGTTCCAGTTTTCTATGTCGTAGAAATGACGTTCTAATGCACGGTCTCCTAAACGGTCTTTTCTTATGTTCATTAAGTTAAAGTTTGTTCTGCTTACGTAATCTTGTACCATGTGGCGAATAGAGTCTCGTTCTTTTTCGGTACGATAACTTAATAAGTCATTTTCTAACTTAACGTCAGGGTCCAATGGATTGTATTTTGGATTACTTACTGATTGTGAATAATCAAAGTGAACAGGTAGGCGAATGCCCCAATCTTCTGGAAAGAATTTTCCTACTTCTATGTTGGTAGCAAAGTCAAGTGATGTTATGGCTTCTTGTGAGATTTCGGAAATTGATTGTTCTAATGATGCAAAACCTGCTGAACGATGTGAGGCGGATAAAGAAACGTCTCCTAAATCGGCTAAGTTTGTTCTTGCAAAGCCTGTTGCAGCCCAACCACCTGAACGATTGAAGTCGGTAAGTCTTAATTCGTTTATCCAAATTTCTGCCGATTTTGGCAACATATCATCATTATCGTTTATGTTTTGTTTCTTTGGATTGCGTATTCCTATCATTAAAACTTTTACTCCTGCTATATTTGGCATTCCAACAACGGTCATTTTCTTTCCATCTATTATTTCGTGATATGGAATGGTAGATGAAACTGTTAAATCGTTAGCTCTAATTTTTGCATTACGATTTTCTTTTACTTTTACAAGTTGTTCTAAGTCTATATCTACGTTATTGCTTTCTGGCCAAATGAGTTCTTCGTTGTTATAGCCAGTGTACCATGGGGTAAAGGTTAATGGAAGTTCGTATTCATAGTAATTGTTAGTAAAGTCTGTGCCTAAACGTACAAAAAGCGATAAATCTCCTTTTTTGTATTGGTCAAATTCGTTTAATTGTTCTGCATGGACAAACATTCTTAGGTGTTTGTATTGTCGCATGTCTAATTCCATAGACTTATATATTGCTCTTGCATCTCCGTCAGCAAGTTCTCCGATTTTTAAACTTTGAGACTGCTCGTTCATATCAGTCATTGATGTAGTAGCATAAATTTTTTCTCTCTCAATTCCTGGAGGTAAAACGTAAGGTATAGGAGTTCTTTTCCCGTTTTCTTCAATGTTTACAGAGGCTACTGTAAATGTTGTGTTTTCTGATTGAGTTCCGCTTGGATATAATCCTGGTGTTAAAAGGTTGTCAGTGTATTTTCTCCATTCTCCACTGACAAGTTCAAATGTTGCAAATCTTAAAATTATTGGTTCTTCAAAATCTTTTAGGAAAAGTCTAATAAATTTGATTGATTGATAACCATCAATTAATCCTACTTTACGATGAGGTTCTCTTATTGGGATTTTAAATTGATACCATTTGCAATCTGTTGTTGTTCCATTAGGTAAAGGAATATTTGTTGCTTCTTGAATATCTGTAATAAAGTTTTTGCCAACTACCATATCGCCTGGTGTTAGGTTTATTACGTATTCGTAATAGTTCTCTGCCTCACTTAGCGTGTTGTCTTGGTTTATGTCCTCTACGTTAGGAATTGAGGTGGCTTGTGAAGAGTATTCAGAATTGTCAGAAACGACAGAGGAGTTTCCTTCTGTGTTATTGTATTTTTTATAACGCTCTACAACTTTTATATTGTTTTGATCGTAGTCTTGATTGCGAAAATAAATAAAGTCATCGGCAGAAGGGTCGGCTAATATGTTGTTATATGCTTGTTCTTCTACTTGATTTTGAATTTTTTGAAGGAATTGTTGATGATAAGATGCTTCATCAGCTGAGGAAAGTCCGTCATATCCTACGTCTTGATATTGTCTTGCTTGTGGATCATTGCTAAATGCATTTACAATGGCTTGTAATTTTGGAACTCTTCCCCAAATTGTAGAATCAACATCTATGACTTCTGCTGAGATTGGTAAACCATTTTCAAATGATTTTCTGCCATCACGTAATATATCTTCGGAAACTTCTCCTAAGTTAAAGTATAATTTTCCTCCGCTATGGTATGGATTTTCTATAAAAGGATCCATTAACCAAAATTCTATGTATTCAATATTTGTTGCTTCAAAATCGGTGGATTCTAACTTACGCATAATACCTCCCCAACGTGTTTGTGGAGAGCGAAGTGTTCCGTCAGGATTTAATCCTGCTGAATAAGCAGATATAGTATCATAGTTATAAGGTCCTCTCTCACTCGGGTAGTATGCAATGTTAAATTCTCTTAGATTTTGTACTTGTCCGCTTTGCATATCTTTGTTTGGACGAATTTCAACCTCTCTTATAGGACGTGCATATGGCAAAGAAACATCATCGTTTGTGATGTTAGTCGGCCTTGCTGAACGATAAAAATTGTCATCAATTGTGTACCAAGATAATTTTGCTCTATTGAATCCGTAAGTTAGACCTAATTCTTTGCTTGTTTCAGGAAATAATGGAGCAGGTGTATTATAGTCTTGTGGAGTTGAGGCAAGAAACCATGAACCTATCATCTTTAAATCAAAAGAACGTTTTGCTGCTTCAAAATCATCAATATATGCCGTTCCGCTATTTCCTATTACATTTGGGTTTCCTGGAATAAAGTGAGCAAACTCTCCTGTTAAATTAAGAATAGAAGGAGATTTTGTTTGATAGAAAGGTAATAGGTCAATTAGTTTTGTAATAAATGGAATTTCTTTTTTGTAGGTCAAATCCATTCCCCATATTGTATTGCTAATTGGTTCTTCTTTATAATTTACTTTTGGTGTTAGAGGACTCTCTCTTAGATTCATCATTGTTGCTCCAATCATAAAATCTTTGTTTATTTCATAATTGGCTCTTACTCCTGTTAAATATTTTGTTACAGGAGAGAATGTAGAATTTGATTCTGTGGAAACGCTGATAGGAGTACCAGAATTAAGATATCCTTGATTGATAATTCTAACTCGCCCCATAGCATAGTCCACTGTGTAATCAACTCCTTCGGTCAAGACAATACCTCCTGCCATTACTTTTACCGAACCTTGTGGTATATTCATAGCATTTAAAGATATTTCCGAACCAGAGGAAGATTTATACCTACCTTCTAAATAGAATTTGTTTTTATCAGGATATTGTTGTGCTTGTGATATAGTTAAAGTATAGAGAGAATCAAAACAATATTTATCTGCAAGTTCATCATCTTGAAGAATTTCTCTTAAATCCTTTCCAAAAGGTTCTACAAAAGGAAAATAGATAACGCCTTTGTTTTTTTCAATTGTACCCCCCACAGAGGAAGCATTGTCAATGAAGTCAAAAACTCCGTCAGGATACATATTTTGTTGATTATCCATTCTGTCTAAGCCAAAAACCTGTATCAAAGGAACTCCATTCTTGATACCCTCTCTGAAATAGCCCGTTTGAACACCATCTTCGTTTGCTTGATAAAGAATGTTTAGCCTAAAATCTTCTTGGGATATTTGATATGCGTTTAATTTGTAAACGTTTTTCATCATCAATTTCCACATTGGATTTCTAACATTAAGAGAAGAACTTTTTAATAATTTAACCACAAGAGTATTTGGGTCGGCTATTCCTTCATCTGAAAATTCCCCTACTTGATATAGTGTAGTGTCGCCAACAATTTGGTAACGGAAAGCAACTGCTAATACTTGGTCAGCAGCCAATGCTTGATTAAGAGAAATAAATCCTAATTTTGGATTAAAGGTAAATTCAGAAGGAGAGAGTTTTCTTGCACTTTCTATTTTTTCGTAGTTTTGTCCAGAAACAAATCCCATAGTTTGCAAATATGGACTAACTGAATTTATATCTCTAATTGCGTTTAAATCTACAATTTGAAGCAGTTGGTTGGAAATAACTTGGTCGGGAAGAGGAGAAACACCAGGAACCTCTATCATAGGATTTTGTCCGTAAGGTTTAGCTTCACCTAAGTCAGCAAAAGCAACAAGATTTCGATTGTTTGTTATGGCTGAGCCTATATTTGTACGCCAAACCTCAATTTTTGTAATTATAATATTTGAGTTTATAATAGGTAGGGTACTCATTGCAGCGTTGTAATTCTCGTAAAAGTACTGAGAAAGGAAGAAATGACGGTTTGCATCATATTCATCAGCCTTAAAATTAAATTCTTGCATTTGTGCTCCACCTTGAACGGTTACTGAACTTGATTCTGATTTCTGTTGCGAAACGATTGCGTCAAGTGTGAGATTTCCAAATTTGAGTCGAGATTTTATACCCCATAAAGATTGTGTTCCTTGAATAAGA
Source organism: uncultured Bacteroidales bacterium (assembly GCA_937876865.1). Classification (GTDB taxonomy): domain Bacteria; phylum Bacteroidota; class Bacteroidia; order Bacteroidales; family P3; genus Onthomorpha. The sequence goes on from CALEFF010000020.1 coordinate 9,999, forward strand.
GTAAGCGGCAGAGGAAAGGAAACATTTCCTGCTTCCATAAGTTGAATAATATCGTCTTCCTTTCCTTCGAATTTAAGTTTCAATTCGTTTTCAAAATCAAAGGTTGCCTCTGTGTTAAAATTGAGATTGAAATTTATTGCATTACCTATTTGCACCATTGCATTGATTTGCATATTCATGTCAAAATCAAATCTTGTGGTACTACGATTATCTTCACTTAAAGCAAGGTTTTCGTTACGGTTGTTAACCACTCCCATTTTTAATTCCACATTTCCGCTTGGACGAATATCAATTGTTTGACCTCCAAATATTGTTTCAAACAATTCACTATTGATTTTGAGTTGAGGAATAAGACTCCCAAGCATTCCATCGTTTGAGGAAGTAGATATTTTTGCAGTAGCAGAACGGCTTTTCCAATAATTATTTATCATTTGGTCTAAGTCGTAATTTTGATATTCCTCAAATGTCAAAGCCATTCGTTCGAGAACTAAATTACCTGCCTTTTTAATTAAGATATATTCATTATTTATTGGATCATACTCCACCTCGGTAGTAATATTGTTTGGAGTATCTAAAAACAAAGGACTATCGGAATTTTCATCAATATTATATTTTAAACTATCTGTTTGTGCAAGACTTACATTGCAGCATATAAAAACAAATAGTACAAAAAATATTTTATTGATATATAGTTTCATTAAATCTAAAAATTATAAAACTTTCAACGCTTGCCTAATTAACTCCTCAACCCCTAAGGAAGCATTAGTTTTTAGTATTTTATCCAAAGTTTTTTCTATAATAGTTTTGTTAAATCCAAGTGTTTGCAATGCTAATAACGCTTCTTCTCTGTTTTTATTGCCAATAACACTTTCTGTTTTAACAATTTCAATTTTGTTTAAATTGTCTTTTAAATCTATTATTATTCTTTGAGCGGTTTTAAGACCAATACCTTTTACTGCTTTAATAACATTGACATTTTTGGTAACAACTGCCTCAATTAAATCATCACAACTAAGAGAGGAAAGAATCATTCGGGCGGTGTTTGCACCAACTCCGTTTACGCTAATTAAGTGTCGGAAAAGTTTTCTTTCTTTTTCATTTTCAAAGCCAAACAAAAGTTGAGCGTCTTCTCTAACAATATGATGCACCAACACTTTTCCTTCACTTTTATCCTTTAAAATACTATATGAATTTAACGATATTTCTATTTTATATCCCACACCTCCGCAATTAACTACTATATAAGATGGTGTGATTTCAACAAATTTTCCTTCAAAAAATTCAAACATAATTTTTAAACTGCACAATTTTGTAGCAAAAATACAAATAATTATGCAAAATAACGCATATAAAGAAAAACATTAGTACTTTTGCCGTTCAAAAAACAAAGAAATAAACATAAAAACGATGTCAGTAGCAACAAAAGATACAAAAAGAGTAACTGTAAAGACATTGCAATCAATGGCAGATAAGAATGAAAAAATTGCAATGCTTACAGCTTACGATTATTCTATGGCAACCTTAGTAGATTTAGCAAAAGTAGATATAATTCTTGTAGGAGATAGCGCAGCAAACGTTATGGCAGGATATTCAAGCACGCTTCCAATTACACTTGATGAGATGATTTATCACGCAGCGAGTGTTGCAAGGGCTTGTAATCGTGCTTTAATTGTGTGCGATTTACCTTTCGGAACCTATCAAGGCAATTCCAAACAAGCTCTCTCTTCTGCAATTCGCATAATGAAAGAAACCGAGGTGCATGCCGTTAAAATGGAGGGTGGAGAAGAGATTTTAGAATCGGTAAAGAGAATAATATCAGCAGGAATCCCTGTTATGGGACACTTAGGCTTGACTCCACAATCAATAAACAAGTTTGGAAGTTATGCAGTTAGAGCAACCTCAGAAGAAGAAGCCGAAAAACTAATAGCAGATGCACATTTGCTTGAAGAAGCAGGTTGTTTTGCAATTGTTTTAGAAAAAGTTCCAGCACAACTTGCAGGAAGAATTGCAAAAGAATTAAGAATCCCTATTATAGGTATAGGAGCTGGTGGAGAAGTTGATGGACAAGTGCTTGTGCTTCACGATATGCTTGGAATAACACAAGAATTTACTCCACGATTTCTAAGACGTTATCTTAATCTTGGCGAGGAAATAACTCAGGCAATAAAGAGATATGTTGATGATGTAAAGACATCAGATTTTCCAAATAAAGAAGAACAATATTAAAAAGCACTATAAGGTTCAAAAGCACCAATAATGTGCTCCAAGGTTTGAGTTCCTTGTTCTGTTTGAATGATTGAAATCACATCAAACCTTGCTTCTAAATCTAAGTTGCGATTGCGTATGTAGGCATTCGCAACTTTTATTATTGCTTTTTGTTTTTTGAAATCCACTGCCTCAAAAGGCTGAATGAAATAATCGGTATTTCTTGTTTTTACCTCAATAAAAACAACGTTTCTTTCTTTTTCGTCCTCTGCAATAATATCAATCTCATTTTTTTGCCACACAAAATTCCTCTCTAAAATCTTATAGCCTTTTTTTACAAGAAAATCACATGCTAAGTCTTCGCCTAAATTGCCTAAAACTTTCTTTCCAATCATAATTGTTTTGTGATAATTGTGTTTTCTTTTACTTCAATTTCTATTTTCCCTCCAATCATAACGGCGTTGTTTCTTTCTTCAATGTGTCCTATGCTTGCACCAAAAATTTTAGGGTAGTTATATTGCTTAACTGCCTCTTCAATGATTCGATATGCCGTTTTGCCAAAAGGAATTGTGTTATCGTGCATCTGTGTCATTGCTCCAACAAGTAAAGCTTTTAAGTTTTTTAATTTTCCTGCACGTTTCAAAGCCTGCATCATTCTATCTATATGATAAAGGTATTCATCTAAATCCTCAATTAAAAGAATTAAATCGTCAGTTTCTCCAAAACTCTCACTTCCAAGCAAGGAATAAAGAACCGAAAGATTGCCTCCGATAACTCTTCCTTTGATTAAGCAGTCTTTTTGAACGAAATCGCAAGGCGTAGTAAAAGAAAATTCTTTACCAAACAATAGATTTAACATACTTTCTATTGCCGAGGAATCAAATATTTCTTTTTTTATGTTTATAGGCATAATTGCGTGAAGCGAAGTCACAGAATGTTTAAAGTAAACGTGATTTAAAATTGCTGTTACGTCAGAATAACCAATTAACCATTTAGGATTAGTTTCCAAAGGCGAGAAATCTACCTTATCAATTATTCTTACGCTTCCATAACCTCCTCTTGCAAAGAAAATAGCCTTGATTTGCTTGTCGTCAATTGCCTTTTGCAAATCTCTTGCTCTTAATTCATCGCTTCCAGCAAATTGATTTTCTTCTGCATTTATGCTTTCGCCCAAGCAAACTTTAAGTTCTTTGCTTTCTAATAAAGAAATAGTATCGTTAAGTTCTTGCTTTGAGATTTTTCTTGCAGATGCCAAGATGATAACTCTATCACCTTGTTTTAGAAAAGGAGGAATTTTTATCATGTTTTTTATTTTTTGAATAATTAAAGTGCAAATATAACAAAAAAACGCATACCTTTGCCCTATGAAAAGATTTAGTTCAATATATTCTCGCTCTGAGAAAGTACAAGAAATAGTAAAAAACATAAAAGAATACAAAGAACCCCTCTATATAAAAGGACTTTCGGGATCAAGCAATTCGCTAATAAGTTCAGTAGTTTGCGAATTAACAGAGGATTTTACACATATTTTTCTTTTTGAAGATAAACAAAAAGCAGCTTATTTTTATAATGATTTAGAAAGGTATTACAACGATTCGGAAAAAGAATATAACGAAAAACACGTTCTTTTCTATCCTTCGTCATTCTTTCACGAAAACGACGCCAATAAACTAAATAATTCAAACATTCTTCTTCGTACTGCAATATTAGAAAGACTTTCTTTCTCTACTGCAAAGATAATTGTTACCTATCCACAGGCTTTTTGCGAGAAGACTGTGGATAAAAAATCTTTCAACAAGAAAATCTTTACTATTTCAAAGAATGAGGAATTGAATATTGATGAATTGATAGATGTTCTTGATGATTTTGGATTTGAAAGAAGCGATTTGGTCTATCAAGCCGGTCAATATTCAATCAGAGGTGGCATAATTGATGTTTTTTCCTTTTCTCAGGAGAATCCATATCGTATAGAACTTTTCGGAGATACGATTGATAGTCTTAGAACCTTTGATATATTAACGCAACTCTCAATAGAGGAAAAAGAAAGCTTTAATATATTGCCAAACTTCACCCTTTCGCAAGAACAAATTACTAAAACTTCGTTTACAAAATGGTTTAATGACAAAACAATTATTTGGGTAAATCAAGCAGATTTATGTCTTGCGAAATTTATGCAAATAGAAGAAAAACAAAACTCCAACGACACCTTTTTAAAAAGCAAAGAAATTTTAAATTTTTTCAAAGAAAAAAAAGTTTTTTTCTTAGGAAAAAATTTCAAAAACGAAGAAAAAAATCCTTTAATTTTTGACATAATTTCCCAACCCGTTTTTAATGCAAATTTTCCTATGCTAATAGATTGCTTAGAGCAAAAACAAGAAGAGAATTATCAAACATGTTTTTGTGTTCTTGATGCTCAGCAAAAAGAAAGAGTAGAAAAAGTATTGGTAGAGTTTGCAAAAAACAGAAATATCTTAACTCCAACCTTTTTACAAGGCTCAATAGCCGAAGGATTCATTGATAACGATCATAAACTCTTACTTTTTACCGATCATCAGTTGTTTAATCGTTATCATAAGTACAAATTAAGGGACGGAAAAGCTCAACAAGAAAAAATAACTATGGAAGATTTGTTGAGTCTTACGCCCGGAGATTACGTAACTCATATTGATCACGGAATAGGTGTGTTCGCAGGATTAGCAAAGATAGATAAAGGAGGGAAAAAGCAAGAGGCAATAAGATTAATCTTTAAAAACAATGATATACTCTATGTTTCCATACATTCTTTGCATAAAATCAGTCGTTATTCCTCAAAAGAAACGGCAAATCCTCCTAAGTTGAATCGCTTAGGCTCAACAACATGGCAGACACTCAAAAACAAAACCAAGCAAAAGGTAAAAGACATAGCAAAAGACTTGATTGCACTTTATGCAAAACGAAAAGCAACACAAGGATATGCCTTTTCAGCGGATTCTTATCTGCAAAACTCATTAGAAGCCTCCTTTATGTATGAGGATACTCCTGATCAATTGAAAGCAACCATAGATGTAAAACGAGATATGGAATCTTCGCACCCTATGGATAGGCTTGTGTGTGGAGATGTTGGCTTTGGAAAAACAGAAGTTGCGATAAGAGCAGCCTTTAAAGCAGTATGCGATAGCAAACAAGTAGTTGTTTTGGTGCCAACTACTATTTTAGCCTTTCAACATTGGAAAACATTCTCTCAAAGATTAAAAGATTTTCCTTGCAGAGTTGATTATCTTAATCGTTTTCGCACAACCAAGGAAAAAAATCAAATACTCAAAGACCTTCAAATAGGAAAAATAGACATTCTTATAGGCACTCACAGAGTTGTAGGCAAAGATGTAAAGTTTAAAGACTTGGGATTGTTAATCATAGACGAAGAACATAAATTTGGAGTTAGCGTTAAAGAAAAATTAAAACAGCTAAAAGTAAATATAGACACGCTTACGCTTTCTGCAACCCCTATTCCAAGAACATTACAGTTCTCTTTAATGGGAGCAAGAGACCTTTCTATAATAAATACTCCTCCTGCAAATCGCCAACCTGTAAACACGCAAGTAATAAATTTTGATAAAGAACTAATAAGAGATGCAATAGATTTTGAAATTCAAAGAGGTGGACAAGTCTATTTTGTGCATAATAGAGTGCAAACAATACATGAAATTGCCCAAACCTTGCATCAACTTGTTCCAAAGGCGAGAATTGTTGTAGGACACGGACAAATGGAAGGCGAAGCATTGGAAAGAGTTATGCTTGACTTTATTGAAGGACAATATGACATACTTGTTTCAACTACAATTGTGGAAAATGGATTAGATATACCGAATGCTAATACTATTATTATAAATGATGCACAAAATTACGGACTTTCTGACCTTCATCAATTGAGAGGAAGAGTTGGAAGAAGCAATGCGAAGGCTTTTTGTTATCTTATAGCTCCTGAGGCTTATCTTTTAACACCAGAGGCTCATAAAAGACTTTCGGCAATAGAAGAATTTTCAGCCATAGGCAGTGGATTTGCAATAGCAATGAGAGATTTAGATATAAGAGGTGCAGGAGATTTGCTTGGAGCCGAACAAAGTGGATTTATTTCCGATATAGGATTTGAGACATATCATAAAATACTTAACGAAGCAATGGACGAAATCCGTCAAGACTGTGGACAAATTCAAGAAGATGCTACAAAACGAGAATGTGTTATTGAAACCGATTTGGAAATTCTTATTCCAGATAAATATATCAGCAATATAGTGGAACGATTGAAGATATATAAACAATTAGACACTATGGAGAGTGAAAAAGATTTGCCATTATTGCAACAATCCTTGGAAGATAGATTTGGAACAATACCATCGCAAACCTTAGAGTTGTTTCAAATAGTAAAACTCCGTATGTTAGCTAAAAAAATCTATGCAGAAAAGATTTCTATCAAACAAAATAAAATGGCAATAACCTTTAATTCGCAGTCAAACGCCGTAGAAAGAATACTTTCTTATGTTCAAAGCTATCCAAGTCAATGTGCACTTGAAGAAAAAGACGATAAACTTAATTTAAACATAAAATCAATAGGTAATTTAGATGATGCAGTAAAGGTGTTTACTTATTTGCAAGAAGAAAATTGTTGATTTTTTTGCTTAAAACCGCAACAAGTCAAAGAAAAATAGTGTCTATATTGTGATTTTTTGTAATTTTGTACGTTAATTCAAAGAAAAAATAAAAAACATTAAATATGAGAAAAAGTTGTTTGATTATTCTCGCCTTGTTTTTAACGTTTGCAACCAATGTTGCAAAGGGACAAGGTTGTGTTGATATGGGAATAAAAAGATTAGTAAACTTTGATACTGTTGATTTCACGGGTGCACAGTATAATAACGGGATTCAATTAACTTGTGATTTTCCTCAGGATACGTTAACAGTAGTTGTGTTTGCTCCGGGTTACTTTGTTACTCCAGGTTCAAACGAATCTCCATATGTTTGGGAAGAAATTCCATTTGATCCGCCATGTCCTTTTAACGAAGGAATACAAGTGCCAGGTCTTACTTCGGATGACGTTTGGGGGAGTGTGGTTTCTTTGAACTATGCAACGCCTGGTGCGGATATACCATTTACTTTTGACTTTTATGGCGAAACTTATACAACTTGTCAAATAGGTGCAAATGGGTTAATCTCTTTTTTCAAAGAAGGAATAGGACAAACATATCAACAAGGAGGCTATTGTCAGTACACACAAGAAGATCAAGGACCGATACCAAATGATGGAAGATATGAAAATTGTATAATGGTTCCATATTATGATATAAACTTTAATCTAGGAGGGGAAGTTTATTTCCAAGTGATAGGAGAATATCCTTGCAGAAAGATGATTCTTTCTTATTATCAAGTTCCGATGTATAGTTGTACATCTTTAATTGCAACACACATGGCTGTGCTTTACGAATCTTCTAATACAATAGAGTTTTATTTGCAAAACAAACCAATTTGCACCTCATGGGAAGATGGACTTGCGACCTTAGGAATACAAGATGCCGATGGAGCAAGAGCATGTTGGGTAAGTACATTCAATAATACAGTTTGGTCATCACAAAATAAAGCATACAGAATACGTGCAGCAAGTGAATTGGAAAAATCTTATGCAGTTTACAAAAGAAGTGCAACAGATTTTAATGCACCTATGATACCTGTTGAGTTAGATGCAGAAGGTAGATTTTTTGCTAACCCAACTATTGAAGAAGGTCCTACAAGATATTTTGCACAAGCAACAATTTATCGTGCAGATGGAAATGAAATCAATATTTCGGACTCAACCGCTATTTATTATCCAATAGATCTTGATCCAATTGTAGTAACTCACAACGGAAGTACTGCTGCTACAAACGAAGTATGTAGAGGCGACCAAGTAGAATTCCAACTTAGTGGAGGAACACGCTATAATATGGTATTACCACAAGAAGTAGAAAATATAGGAAATACATTTACAAGAGTAAACACTGCAAATCAAGACTCAGTTGTTTATCAATTTGAAGTAATTAACGAAGAAAACGGAGTAGTTGTTTGTACAAGAATGAGTAATCCTGTAACTATTTACAACATATCATTCAATGTTCAAGTAAATGATGATATGACTATTTGTAGAGGAACAGAAATCACGCTAACAGATGTATTGAACGAAGAAGAAGGAGAATCTGCTTGGAGCACAGGACAAACAGGCGATACAATTCAAACATCTCCACAATCGACAGGTTACATTACAATGACAAAGACTAATTATCTTGGTTGTACAGCAAGCGATTCAATTTTAGTTACAGTAAACGATGCACCAGATATTGAAATTGTTGGAACAATGAATATTTGTGAGGGAGCATCTACAATTCTTACTGTTAATTCTTCATTACCAAATTGTTTATTTGAATGGAGTACAGGACAAACTACTCAATCCATAACAGTGAATCCTGCAAGTACTCAACAATATAATGTAAGTGTAAAATTACCTCCTGCAATGTGCGAAAGATTAGATAGTGCTACTGTTGTAGTTGAGTCAGCTCCTAATGTAGTTTGTACAGCAGATGTATCAATTTGCGAGGGTGAACAAGCAGAAATAGGAGTTAATGGAAATGCTACAAGATATATTTGGGAAAGTGTTCCACAAGATATGTCGGTTAATGGAGGTAGTCAAGCAAACTACACAGTTAAACCGAGTGCAACAACAATGTATGTAGCACATGCTTACAATCAAATAAATTGTCATTCAACCGACACAGTATATGTAAATGTTCAACGTACACCTTCGGCAGCAATAAGATTTAACCCAAGTGTGATTGATGCCCTTGACCCAACTATTATATTTACTGATGTATCGAGTGGAAACTCTACAAGAGAATGGGAATTAAGTGATGGAACAACATCAACCGAAGCAGAGTTTGTTCATGTATTCCCTGTAACCGACACAACACTTCGTTACGATATTAAATTAACAGCATATTCTCCACTTGGTTGTTCTGATACCACATCTGCATTTATTAGAGTTCAAAGAGAACATCACCTTTGGGCACCAACAGGAGTTTATATTCACGATAACAATCCTGATAACGCAAGATTCCGTCTTTGGATAGACAATATAATTGAGTATGATTTGAAAATCTTTAACCGTTATGGAGAAATGATTTTCCAAACAAACGATATAGAAGATGCGTGGGATTGTACTTATAAAGGCGAACCTGTAATGCAAGGCGTTTATACTTGGAGCGTACAGTATAGACACAATGATGCACCTAATCGTTTGGAAAGAGAACAAGGAACATTTATGATTTATAACTAAGAAAATGATTAGTATAGCAGAGATAGAAAAAGCCAAAACCCTTTTAGATGGGAACAAAATCGAAGAAGCAATAGACTTTTTAAAAACTTTGGTTGAAGATAGTCAAGAAGAAAACAAAGATGTTGCTTATTACGTATTAGGAAATGCATATCGAAGAGGAAATAATTGGCAAGATGCAATCAATAGTTACTCTCGAGCAGTAGAAATCAATCCATCATCTCCTGCAAAAGAAATGAGAGCAAGCTGCATTAAGATTTTAGACTTTTATAACAAAGATATGTACAATCCGTGATAAAATAAAAATAAAAAATAACACTAAACGCGAACAAAAAAACATTGTTCGCGTTTTTTATTGTAATTTTGTGAAATTCAAACCCAAAAAATAATGAAAATATTACACACAAGCGATTGGCATTTAGGACATGTTCTTTACAATAATGATAGAAGTGAAGAACAACAATCAATGTTAGAACAAATTATATCAATAGTTCAAGACCATAAACCAGACGTATTTCTAATAGCAGGGGATATTTATCATACATCTCAGCCCTCTTCCTCTATTCAAACCCTATTTGCGAACTCAATAATGAGTCTTCATAATGCGAATCCAAAGATGCAGATAATAATTACAGCAGGAAATCACGATAGTGCAATAAAACACGAAATTTTTCGTCAACCTTGGCAAGCCTTAAACGTCCACACAATAGGCTCAATCAATAGAAACGATATTTTTCAACACATAATAGAAATAGAAAATCAAGGATTTGTAATAGCAATACCATACTCTTACGAAAGAAATATACCAGAGGATTTCTATCAAACCTTGCTTTCGGAAGTTGCAAAGCGTAATACAAATAATTTACCTGTTATTCTTTCGGCACATACTACTGTTTTTGGTTGTGATTTCACTTCTCATCAAAATGCAGATGAGAAAATAGTAGGCGGAATAGAAGCAATAAGTATAGAAAGCATAGGGGAGGGGTATGATTATTTAGCATTAGGCCATATTCATAAACCACAATTTGTAGATGATGCCAAAGAAAAAGTAAGATATAGCGGAACACCTCTTCCAATCAGCTTTGACGAGAATTATTCTCATTCAATAACGCTTGTAGATATAGACTCTCATAACCAAACTCCCAAAATACAAACCATAGAGATAGAAAATCCTCACCCACTTGTTTCTTTACCAACCGAAGGTTTTGCATCTTGGCAAGAGGCGAAAGAATTACTGATGAAATTTCCAGATGAGATTGAAGCATACATTCGATTAAATATAGAAATCGAAGATATTTTGCCCTCAGAGGTAGAATATCAAATCAAAAGCATTGTTTCCAATAAGAAATGTAGATTTTGCTACATCAATACCAAAAGAAAAAACACTCAAATCAACGAAATCACACCATTAACCATTGCAGAGTTTCAACAAGAAGAACCAATAGATATTGCAAGAAGGTTTTTAGAATATTCAAACATTGAATTTGATGAGCAAATGCAAGAAGCCTTCAATCAAGTTTTAGAAATAATAAATCAAGAGAGTCAAAACGAATAATAAATTAGTATGAAATTTCAAAAACTTACCATTAAGAACATAGCATCAATAGAAAACGCAGAAATAAACTTTGATGCAGAGCCATTATCTAATAGTGGAATATTTTTAATCACGGGAAAAACCGGAAGTGGTAAATCAACGATTTTAGATTGTATTTGTTTGGCACTCTATGGCATTACTCCACGATTAAAAAACACTAAAATACAAGGAGTAACAATTGATTTAGATAAAGAAGTGAGCGTAAACGATCCCCGAGTGTTGATGAGAAGAAATACAAGCGAATCTTATGTTTGTTTAACCTTTATAGGCAATGATAAAAACTCTTATCAAGCCGAGTGGAGTTGCAGAAGAGCAAACGGAAAGATAGATGGAAAATTGCAAGATAAGAAAAGATGCTTAACAAACCTAACAAAAAATTTTACCTATTCAAAATTAGACGAAATAGAACCAGAAATAAAAAGAATAATTGGTTTAGATTTTGACCAATTTCTAAGAACAGTTATGCTCTCTCAGGGAGAATTCACACGATTTCTTAACAGTAAAGACAACGAAAAAGCAGAAATCTTAGAAAAACTAACAGGGGTTGATATATATTCAAGAATTGGTAAAAAGATATATGAAATAGCAAAAGAGAAAAAAGAAAATAGAAATTTGCTACAATCAACTCTTTTGCAATTTCCTCAAATCACTCAAGAAGAATTAAGCGAAAAAGAACAAAAACTACTACTTTTTGATACACAATACAAGAGTTTTAAACAAAATCTTGAAAATGAAAAAGCCAAAAGCCAATGGATTGAAACCTCTCAACAAATAGAAAATGAATATCAAGAAATAATATCAGCCTATCAAAAGAATCAAGAAATAGTACAAGGAGAAGATTTTAAAAGTAGGGAGAAAAAAGTACAAATATGGCGAAATACAACAGAGGTTCGCTACAATATTTCTAAACAACAAAAAAACTTTAAAACAATAGAGGGACTTGAAGAAACGCTATTGCAGTATAACAAAAGTTATCAAAGTTTTGTTGCAGGTTATCGCTACCTTGAGGCAGAAAAAACACAAAAACAAAATCAATTAAACGAAATAAATGCCTATTTATCAACTCAAAAAAATCAGCAAGAAACAACACTTTTTCTCCAAAACATTACTTTGTTAAAACAACTCTTAAAAAACAAAAAATATTTCAAAGAAAAAAATAAAAAAAGCAAAGAAAAAATTGAAAAAAGCAAAGAAATAATTTTAAAAAACAAAGAAAAAATTTCACAAATCTTAACCCCTCGTTTTCAAACTATTACATTGGAAGTTGAAAACGCCAAAACACTATATGAAAAGCAAAAAGACAGCGTAGATAAGTTTGCAAAAACTTTGCGACAAAGTCTAAACGTTGGGGATATTTGCCCTGTATGTTTGCAAAAGATAGAAAACCTTTTGCCGATAGAAGAAGAATTATTTCAAATTGTAAATACACTAAAAGAAAACTATGAAACAACCAAAAAGAATTATGATGCAATTCAGCAAGAAATAAACACATTGTCAGCAAGCATAAAAGCAGAAGAAAAAATCTATAATCAAGAAAAAGAAGCCTTAGAAAAAGATAATAGTGTTCAAGAATGCGAAAATAAAATAGCAGACTTGTGCAAACAATGTGGGTTTAATGCAGAGTCTATTGAGCAATATGATTTAGCAAAAGAAGAAGAAAATGCAAATCAAACCTTGAAAAAATTCAACGAATATGCTCAATTAAGTCAAACATTTGGAGTTTTAGAAAATGAATGCAACAATATTAAAAATCGACTTTTAAATATATTAACTCAAAAACCTGAGTGGAAAAATCAAATTACTCAAACCACTTCAAAAGTTGATGACTTGCAAAATAGAGTTAATAAATTCTATGAAGCTTTGACACAAACGCTATCTCAATATAATAATTTAAAAAACGAAAATTTAGAGTTAGAGAAAGCGATTCAAGATTTTTTGCAAGCAAATCAAGACTTTACAAGAGAAAAATTAGAAATAATCAATACGGTTGAAGAAAATAAGATACAAGATGTAGAAAAATGGATAAAAATATATAAAGACCAAGAAATAACTCTTAAAGCAAATAAAGAAAATGCAGAAAAACGAATAGAAGAACATCAAAAAAATAAACCAAATATTGAAGAAAATCAAAGTCTTGAACAAATAAAAGTAAATGTATTAGACTTAGAAAAACAACTAAAAGAAATAAGCGAGCAAAGAGGAGGATTAGAAAAAGAAATAGAGGTTTGTCAAAAGAATATCAAGCAAAGAGAAGAGTTGAATCAGCGGTTAAAACAATCCGAAGAAGAATTTATGAAATGGGAAAAGTTAAATAATTTGATAGGAGATTCAACAGGAGGAAAATTTCGCAAAATTGCTCAAAGTTACGTATTGGAAAATTTAATAAACTCAGCAAACTATCATCTAAGAAGCCTAACCGATCGTTACAAACTAAGAGTTAAACCTGGAAGTTTTATAATTGAATTAGAAGATGCCTACAATGGCTATACACTTCGCCCTGCTACAACAATTTCAGGAGGAGAAAGTTTCTTGATTTCTTTATCCTTAGCCTTGGCTCTTAGTGATATTGGACGAGGACTTTCACTTGACATACTCTTTATTGACGAAGGATTTGGAACTCTTAGCAAAGATGTGTTGCAAACGGCAATAGAAACACTTGGAGTATTGCATAAAACATTGAAAAAGAATGTTGGAATAATTTCTCACGTAGAAGAGTTGCAGGAACGAATACCTGTGCAAATAAAAGTGTTGCAAGAAGGTAATACTTCAAGCAGTATGGTGAGTATATTAGAGAATTAAAATAGAAATTCGCTCGTTTATTGAGTGAATTTTCTTGTTATTTTTTGAGTTTTAATAACTTATTTGTATTTTTGCAAGAATTATGTTTTTATGTCTTTAATATAGGATAAATATGCACATAGCAATTGCAGGAAATATAGGAAGTGGTAAAACAACTCTTACCGAGTTGTTGGCAAAACACTTTAAATGGACACCGATATATGAACAAATGGATGATAATCCTTACATTGCAAATTTTTATGAGGATATGCGTCGTTGGAGTTTTAATCTGCAAGTCTATTTTCTGCATAAGCGTTTCAAATATGTAATAGATTCAAGAAATACATACGACAATATTGTTCAAGATCGTACACTTTATGAAGACGCTTATATATTTGCTCCTAATTTGCATGCTATGGGTCTTATGAATACAAGAGATTTTGAAACATATAAGTCGTTGTTTGATTTAATGGAAAGTTTTATCAAACCACCTGACTTATTGATTTACTTAAAAGCCTCAGTGCCTACTTTGATTAAGCAAATTGAAAGACGCGGAAGAGAATATGAAAGTTCTATTCGTTTAGATTATATAACATCTCTTAATAATAGGTATAATTCTTGGATAGAAGAATATTCAAATCGAAAACTTATAATAAATATGGACGATTTGAACATTACCGATAATCCAAAAGATTTAGGATTTGTAGTAGATAGTATTAACGCTGAAATAAACGGTTTGTTTTAACAATGAAGAAAATTGCTATTATACCCGCTCGCTATGCAAGTAGTAGATTTCCAGGAAAGCCTTTGGCTCTTTTGAATGGCAAGCCAATGGTTATGTGGGTGTATGATGCGGTTTTTTCTTCTAATCTTTTTGATAAAGTTGTTGTTGCAACAGATGATGAAAGGATTTTTAATCAAGTAAACGCTCTTGGTGGAATTGCAATGATGACAAGCAAGCAGCATAGTTGTGGAACTCAGCGTTGTGAGCAAGTTGTGCAGGAATTAGCCTCTAAGGGAGAGGTTTATGATGTTGTTGTCAATGTTCAAGGTGATGAACCTTTGATTTCAAAAGAACAATTAGCATTAATCCTTTCTTGTTTCGATACTCCAAAGGTAGAAATAGCAACTTTGTCAAAAAAAATAGATAATCAACAAGATGTTTTAGACCCTAATGTTGTTAAAGTAGTTTTTGCAAACGATAGGGCTTTGTATTTTTCTCGTAGTGCTATACCTTTTACAAGGGATATTGAACTTTCACAAGCTTTAAATCAAGGGGTGTTTTCAAAACATATTGGAATCTATGCTTATAGGAGCGATGTGTTGCAAAAAATTGTTCGTTTAGAAAAATCAAACTTAGAATGCTTAGAGAGTTTAGAACAATTGCGTTGGTTAGAGAATGGTTTTGAAATAAAAATAAAAAGCACAAGTTTTGAATCGATAGGAGTTGATACACCGGAAGATTTAAAACGAGTTAATGATTTGATAAAAAAAGAAAATAAAATATGAATGTTGCAGTAAATTTATACGAATTTTTAAAAGAAAACGATTGTGCAGAATTAGTAGGTTTGGGAACATTTTATGTTTCTACACAATCAGCAAGAATTTCTTCACTTACAGGGGAAATAAGACCTCCTTGCCGTAAATTAAGTTTTAAATCAGAAGAAAATAACAACTTGAATTTTGTTATGAGTATGGCTGAAAAAGAATTTATTTCTCACGAAACGGCATTGATTTGGATAAAACAATATTCAGAATCAGTAAAAGAAAAAATAGAAAGTGGAAAAAAAGTAGTAAAAGCAGGAACACCAATCGGAGAAGCAGGAACGGTTGATAATACCGCAACTGTTGTAGGTATTCTTTTACATGATGTTGTAGAGGATTGTAATAGACAGATTGAATATTTACCTGTTAACGATACTATCAAACGCGCAGTCCAGCATATGACCATTACCGTCTTTGAAAGTGATGCTAGTAAAATTGAAACCAAGTGCCGATATTTCAATGAATTGCTCAATAGTAGAGAAGCGTTGATTTGTAAAGCACTTGATCGATATAATAATCTTTCAGATATTCGTTTTCACCGTGAAAGATGAAAAAACCGCTTTTGTCTGATTTGATTTTTGCTTTAAGTTCCCCTTCGTTCATTGTTTTCCTCCAAGCTTTGGGCGAGAATTTTCCTATATAAAACACCAATTATAAGAATACCATTTATATGTTTAGTTGTCAAGCTGTTTTGTTTAATTTTTGCGCCGAAAATTCACCTAAATATATTTAAACATATTGACTTTTTAATATTAAACTATAAAATAAAACAAAATATAGAAAAAGGCAAATTTGATGATAATATATTAGAAATAGTGGAGGAATAAAATTATGATGGTAAAACCAAGTGTACAAGAATTATTAGAAAAGGTAGATAACAGATATAGATTAGTAATTGTAACATCAAAAAGAGCTAGACAAATAGCTGATGGAGATATATGTATGACAAGAGTGAAAGAGAAATCACCAGTAACTTTAGCTGCAAATGAGATAGCTGAAGGTAA
>CALEFF010000021.1 GCA_937876865.1 uncultured Bacteroidales bacterium
CTGCAGAGATCAGATTCACAGTAACAAAAACTTCTGCGTGAAAATCATCTGGGAAAAGCGGTCTTAACGCTCTATCTATCAATCTTGAAATTAAAATTTCATATTCGCTTGGTCTTGATTCTCTTTTAAAGAATCCTCCTGGGAATTTACCTGTTGCAGCATATTTTTCTTGATAATCTACTGTCAAAGGCATAAAATCCACATTTTCTCCTACTTCTGTTTTTGCACAAACTGTGGCTAAAAGCATTGTATCACCCATTCTAACAACTGCTGAGCCATCTGCTTGTTTTGCTAACTTGCCTGTTTCGATTTCTATTGTTCTTCCATCGGCTAAGGCAAACTGTTTTTTTGTTCCTAACATCTTTCTTCTTTCTTTTTTTACCTCTTCCAAGAGGAGCGGCTTGGATAAAATTTCTTCTTTTCTTGTTTTGCTCCTACATACAATCAAAAAAAGGCAATTAGAAAGCTAATTGCCTTTTTGTCTTTTATCGTACAAATTAAGTATTATTTTCTTATACCTAATTGTTTAATCAATTCACGATATCTTTCAATATCTCTATCTTTTAGATAGTCTAACAAACGTCTTCTTTTACCAACTAAGTTTACTAATGCTCTTTTTGTAAATAAGTCATTATGACTTTTCTTTACGTGTTCTGTTAGATGTTGAATTCTAAATGTGAACAACGCTATTTGAGCTTCTGTTGATCCGCTGTCTGCTTCGCTTTTGCCATATTTAGCAAAAATTTCTTTTTTCTTTTCAGTTGTCAAGTACATACTCTAACTACTTAATTTTAATATATTATACTTTTTCTTCTTTTTCTTTATGAGTTTGCAAAATTACGAATTATTTTTCATTCTGCAACCTTTTCTTTATTTTTTTTTCACATAACTTAAAAAACAATAGAGATAGCACCACTCCTATTAAGTCAGAAAGATAATCCCTTATTTCAAAATTTCTTCCACACCATTGATAAGTTAAAGCCTGTAATACCTCTGTAAACAAACCAAATACCACAGCAACAATCAAAGAGATAAGGTATTGTTTTTTTATTTCAAACCTTGAATTTAACAACATAGTGATTTGCAATAAGAAAGTAAAGACTGCAAATAACCCACAATGCACTATTTTATCTGAATAAGGAATATTAAAGAGTGAATGACGATTTTGTTGCAACAAACCATTAGGCAAAAGCAACATAACAAACATTATCAACACCCAAAGAGCTAATAATATTACAGAGAGATATTTATATTTTGTTTTGTATTGATTCGACATAGATAAAAACGAAAGATGCCCGAAATAAATCGAGCATCTAAAAAGTAATTATTATTGTTTAATTCAATTATAATCCTATGAAAGCAGAATATGCTGCTGCATCTTTCAATTCTTCTGCTTCTGCTGGATTTGTCATTTTTATTTTGATTATCCAACCTTCTCCATAAGGATCTGAATTGATTGCTGCTGCATTATCTTCTAATGCTTCGTTAAATTCTAATATTTCTCCGCTTACAGGCATCATTAAATCAGATACTGTTTTTACAGCTTCGATAGTTCCGAATACTTCATTTTTTGATATTTCTTCGCCAACTGTATCAACATCTACGAATACTATATCTCCTAATTCATGTTGTGCATAGTCAGATATACCGATATATGCTACATCTCCTTCGATTCTTAACCATTCGTGGTCTTCTGAATACTTAACATTTGATGGAATGTTCATTTCTTATTGTTTTTTAGTTTCTAATTTTATTATTTGGTTTGCCAAAATTACTCATTTTTATCGGATTTAAGCCAATAGTAAATAATTTATTTTTCAATTATTGTTTTATCACTCTAAGATTCAACACCTTAGAATTGACTTTCATTTGCAATAAATACACTCCAGATTTTAAATCCGAAAGATTTATCTTATCTTTTTTACCTTGAAGATTCATTATTTTTCTTCCTGTTAAGTCTGTTAAGCATTGCAATTCATAGTCTTGATTATTCGCATCTATAAACAAGGTATTTCTTACAGGATTAGGGAAAAGCGTTATATTGTTTTCTATTTGCACTTGATCAAGACCGACTAATTGAACTGCTTTTTTGACTGCTTGATGTGCATCTATTTTTCCATATCCCCAAATATAGTTTGGCACTTGTTCTGTGTAGGTATCCTCCCTTGCTGTTGTTGTAATAACTTCTTTTACCTGAGCAGGCGTTAGATTAGGATTAGCTTGCAAAATCAAAGCTGTTATTCCTGTAACCATTGGAGCAGACATTGAAGTACCAGACAAGATTGCAAAAGGATATTCTCTACCATTAAATTCCACAGTTGTTTTTGCTGTTGGTGGTTCTGTTGCAAATGATGAAATAGCCGATACAACTAATTGTCCTGGTGCTGAAATATCTGGTTTTAAATATTGGAAAAGATTTGGTCCTTTACTTGAAAAACTTGCAATATTTGAAATTGATGAAGAACTATTACGTCTTCCTGCCTTATGAGCTGCAACAGTGATTACTCCTTGACCTAATCCCGGTTCACTTATTGAGTATTCGCTATCTCCTGAAATATATCCGTTTGTATGCCAAGTAAAAGGCAATCCCCAATTACCAACTCCTGTTGTCAAACTCGCAATATTCCAAGCATGAACAATACCTTGTTGTGCTGCAATCACTAAAACTGCATGGCAAGTAGTATTATGATTTGTAAATCTCACTTCCCAATCCATTAAAGGTCTTGCATTTGTTCCAAAACGTGTCGATGCTCTATATATTAAAGAGTCTGTATCACTTAAAGCAACAGCTGTTTGAGGCAACACGCTACCATCTGTTGTTAGAAATTCACTTTCGTAAAGCAATTCCCAATTTCTTGAATAAATTTCAATCTTTGCAGAAAATGTTGATAAACTATCTCCTGCCAAAGATACTGTTTCTCCCCAATAATGTCTTGAAGAAGATGTAGGTAAGTCAAATTTAAACTCACTTCTTATTGTATCTTGCTCTTCAAAGACTGCTTTAATATGAAAATTAGACCCACCATTGTTTCCAGCACTTGAAATAAATACCACACTGTCTTCTTCCGACATATTTTGTATAAATTCATCTAACATAGATGTGCCGTCCATATAGCCAAAGCTATAAACACCCCAACTATTGTTTATCACCAAACGTTTATTCTTTGCTTTTGCAACGTTTTTCATCCAAACGTAAGTATCCATTACATTAGCCTCATCTACAAGCCAAGTACCTAATAAAAGTTCTGCACCAAAAGCTACTCCACGATAATCAGTTCCTGCACCAGCTCCTGAGGCTATTGAAGCAACGTGAGTTCCGTGATAACCTTTATCATAAATATTATTAGTATCACACTCAGCGGCAAGCAATTCTTCCATAGTTGAGAGCTCTACTCCATAATCGAAGCCCTCAGGTGGATTTCCTGCTGTGCGGAATTGGTCCCACGCCCCTATTATTCTATAATTTTCCATAAGAGTATCATAAAACACAGGGTGAGTGTAGTCAAAACCCCAATCGGCTACCCCAATTATCACTCCTTCACCATTAAGCCCATAAGGAATATCAAGACCTTGATGCACATAGTCTGCATTTACGTCTTTCACAGCATCTTTCAATTCAGGTACTCCTATCTTTCTTGCTGCGTCTATTTCAATTATTTTGTCGGATTTAACTAATTTTTCCAACATATCTACCTCTGCTCTAAGCGAAAGAATATTTCCACTTCTTGAACGCACCTTACAACCCAACTTTTCTATATCTTCATTTGTCGCATCAGATGAAACCTTTGCTACAAGAGAAATATACTGTTTTCCATCAATTGTTTGCAAAGAAAATCTTTGTGGAAACATTTCCTTTTCAACCTTTGGACTATTAAGATTTGTCATAAAACATCTTAATCCACTACCAATTATTTGAGAACTTGCAAAATAACTTCCCAAAATCATAGAAATAAATAAAACAATCTTCTTCATATTTTTCATTCTTTTTACTTTCCTGCAAAAATACGTTGTTTTTTTGTATTTTTTCTTTGATTTAATAATTTTTTTTCTTTGATTTAATAAATTTTTTCAAAGAAATATTGCAGGATTAAAATAAAGTAGTATTTTTGCAGACTGAAGTATTGTAGTAATAAAAAAAATAAAACATAATTAAACAATGAAGAAAGTAGCAGTATTTTTAGCAGCAATAGCAGTTTCAGTAAGTGTTCTTGCAGATCCTCCAACAAAACAAATTGATTGGTTTGGCGGTGCAGGTTATGGCAACGCAGATGAGGCAGAGAATGGAACTGGTATAAGAAGAACAAAAACTACTCCTGAACCTGTACCTATCGCACCTGCAACTCTTTTACTTTTAGGTTTAGGTGGAGCGGTTGTTGGAACAAAGGTTGTTCGTAACAGAAAAAAAGAATAAGCATTCCTGCTAAATTAGAAAAGATAAAAAATATCCATCTTCTTTTTAAGATGGATATTTTTTTGTTTTATTATTCAAAAAAAAGAGACACGCTAAAATTTAACGTGTCTCTTTTTGCATTATAAACAACTACTAATTATATTCGTTGATTATGTCTTTTACCATATCAGGAGTTAAACGTCCGTAAACTTTATCTCCTATTGTTACAACAGGTGCTAAACCGCAAGCTCCAACACAACGAAGGCAATTCAAAGAGAATTTTCCATCTGCTGTTGTTTCTCCGATTCCAATACCTAATTGACGTTTAAATTCATCAAGAACTTTTTCTGCACCTCTAACATAGCATGCAGTTCCCATACATACAGAGATTGGATGTTCTCCTTTTGGTATCATTGTAAAGAATGAATAGAATGTAACTATACCATATATTGTTGCAACCGGTACATTAAGTTCCATTGCTATTAATTCTTGTACTTCTGCTGGAAGATAACCAAATTCTCCTTGTACTTTGTGCAAAACATTGATTGCTTCTCCTGGTTGATTGCCAAATGATGCACAGATTTCTTTTATTTTATTTATCTTACTTTCTGATAATTTTACTTTTGCCATAACTTTTAAGTTTTAAAGTTTAATTAAGCTTCTACTTCTACTTGTTTTGATTTATCAAAATAGTGTGTATGAAGTAGATGGTGAGATTTTTCTCCACAAGGAGTTCCCAAATATTCATCATACAATTGTTTGATGTATGGATTTTCATGAGATTTTCTCAATTCTTTTCCTAAATCTTCTTTGTAGATTGCCTCAAAACGTTTTTCTACTATTGAGAAATCTCCATGATGATAAGGTTGTCCTGCTCCACCGATACAACCTCCTGGACAAGCCATTACTTCAATTGCGTGATATTGAACTTCTCCTTTACGAACTTTATCTAAAAGTTTTCTTGCATTACCCAATCCGTGAGCAATTCCTAAGTGAATTGGTGTTCCTGCAAAGTCTATTGTAGCTTCTCTTACACCTTCTAAACCTCTTAATTCAGTGAAATCTACTTTTTCAAGAGTTTTGCCTGTGAATACTTCGTAAGCTGTACGAGCTGCTGCTTCTATTACCCCTCCTGTTGCTCCAAAGATTACAGAAGCTCCTGTTGATGCACCAAGTGGCATATCGAAGTCTTCTTCATCTAATGAATTAAAGTCAATGTTGAATTGTTTTATCAATTCTGCAAGTTCTCTTGTTGTTAATGAGAAATCAACATCTGGATTTCCATCAACTTTAAATTCATCTCTTTGACATTCATATTTCTTAGCAACACATGGCATTATAGAAACTACAACCATGTCTTCTCTTTTTATTTTCAATTTTTCTGCCCAATAGTTCTTTGCTATTGCTCCAAACATTTGTTGTGGAGATTTTGCTGTTGAAGGAACATCTAACATATCAGGATAATTTGTTTCAAAGAAATTAACCCAACCCGGACAACATGATGTTAAAATAGGTAATTTAACATTTTTGTCTCCTTCCATGAATTTTTGGATTCTACCCAATAATTCTGTTCCTTCTTCCATTATTGTTAAGTCTGCTGCAAAATCTGTGTCGAATACATAGTCAAATCCTATTCTTCTTAACGCAGCTGCCATTTTTCCTGTAACGATTGTTCCAGCAGGGTATCCAAATTCTTCTCCTAAGGCTACTCTGACAGCAGGAGCTGTTTGAACGATAACTGTTTTTTGAGGATTATTGATTGCTTGTATTACTTGACGTGTTTGATTTACTTCGCTCAATGCTCCAACAGGGCAAGCCATAACACATTGTCCACACATTGTACAAGATGATTTTACAAGATCTTGTTCAAATGCTGTTGCAACAACTGCTTCAAAGCCTCTATTTACTGCACTTAACGCTCCAACTGTTTGCAATTCGTTACATACAGTTTCGCAACGGCGACACATTATACATTTATCAACATCTCTTATGATTGAAGGAGAGTTATCTTTTCTATATGTAGATTGTTCTCCTTTGAAAGGTATTTCTCTTATTCCTAATTTTTGAGCTAATGTTTGCAATTCGCAATTTCCGCTCTTTGAACAACTCAAACAATCTGATGGGTGGTCAGAAAGTATTAGTTCAACAACAGTTCTTCTTGCATTAACAACTCTTAATGAGTGAGTATGAACTACCATTCCTTCCATTACCTCTGTTGCACAAGCTGGAGCTAAGTTTTTCCTTCCTTCAACCTCAACAACGCAAACTCTACAACCACCTGGTTTATTTTCTAATTTTTGTCCGTTAAGTTCATAATAGCAAAGCGTTGGGATAGATATTCCTGCTTTTCTTGCAGCTTTTAATATTGTTTGACCTTTTTCTGCTACAACCGCTTTACCGTCTATTATTAAATTTACTGTTTCCATTTTTCTTTTCTTAATTTGTTGATTAGACAAAACCTTATTGGATACTAATTGCATTGAATTTACATTTTTCAATACAAGTTCCACACTTGATACACAATTCAAGATTTATTGTATGCGGTGTTTTCTTTTCTCCTTGAATTGCATTAACAGGACAATTTCTTGCACAAGCTGTACAACCAACACAAACGTTTGGATCTATTACATATTGCATCAATGATTTACATGCACCTGCTCTACACTTCTTGTCTTGTACGTGTTCTACGTATTCGTCCCAGAAGTTTGTAAGTGTTGATAAAATTGGGTTTGGAGATGTTTGTCCTAATCCACAAAGTGCTGTATCTTTTATTACTCCTGCAAGATTCTTTAAGTTTTCAAGGTCTTCCATTGTTCCGTTACCTTTTGTAATCTTGTCAAGTATTTCCAACATTCTCTTATTACCTATACGACAAGGAGAACATTTTCCGCAACTTTCTTCACAAGTAAATTCAAGATAGAATTTAGCTATGGCAACCATACAAGATGTTTCGTCCATAACAACCATTCCTCCTGAACCCATCATAGAGCCTGCTGCTATAAGGTTATCGTAATCAATTGGAGTATCAAGGTGCTTTTCTGTCAAACAACCGCCTGAAGGACCTCCTGTTTGAACAGCTTTAAATTGTCTTCCACCTTTAATTCCTCCTCCAATTTCATAAATAACTTCTCTAAGAGTAATTCCCATTGGAACTTCAATCAATCCAACGTTGTTGATTTGTCCTGCAAGAGCAAATACTTTTGTTCCTTTTGATTTTTCTGTTCCTATTTTATTGAACCAATTTGCTCCCTTTAATATAATGATAGGAATATTAGCGTAAGTTTCTACGTTGTTTACATTTGTTGGTTTTTGCAAGTATCCGCTTTGTGCAGGGAAAGGTGGTTTAAATGTAGGTTCTCCACGTTTTCCTTCCATAGAATGAATAAGCGCAGTTTCTTCTCCACAAACAAAAGCACCTGCTCCATAACGCAATTCTATATCAAAGCAGAAATCTGTTCCAAATAGATTATTTCCTAATACTCCATATTCTCTTGCTTGTGCGATTGCAACTTGTAATCTATGGATTGCCAAAGGATATTCAGCTCTAATATAAACTAAACCTTTTGTTGCTCCTATTGCATATCCGTTGATAGTCATAGCTTCAATGATAGAGTGAGGGTCTCCTTCAAGGATACTTCTATCCATAAATGCTCCTGGGTCTCCTTCGTCAGCATTACAAACAACATATTTTTGATCTGCATGATTCTTTGATGCAATTTCCCATTTCATACCTGTAGGGAAACCTCCACCACCACGACCTCTTAAACCAGAGAGTTTGATTTCGTTTATTACTTGTTCAGGAGTCATTTCTGTTAAACATTTTGCAACAGCAGCATATCCATCACAAGCAATATATTCGCCAATATTTTCAGGATCAATAAAACCGCAATTACGCAAAGCTATACGTAATTGTTTTTTATAAAAGCCCATGTGTTTTGCATCGGCAACATGTTCTTTTTTATCAGGGTCTGTATAAAGCAAACGAGTAACTTTACGACCTTTTATTATATGTTCTTCTATTATTTCTTGTGCATCTTCTGGTTTTACTTCTGTATAGAAAGTATTATCAGGCATAATCTTTACGATAGGGCCTTTTTCACAGAAACCAAAACAACCTGTAAGGATTACTTGAACTTCATTTTCTAAACCTTTTTCAAGTAGATTGCTTTTTAATCTATCTGCAATTTCTTGGCTTTTAGAAGCAGTGCAACCGGTACCTCCACAGACCAAAATGTGCATTTTAAACTTAGCCATATATTTTCCTCCTTAATTTGAGTTAATTATCTATTATTCGTTATTTACCGTATTTTTCTAAGATTTCGTCTACCTTTGCTTTGTCCACATTTCCAAAAATCATAGGTTCTTGATTTGGTAATGCAACCTCAACAGTAGGTTCTTCATTGCAACGACCCATACAGTCTGTTTGGTAAACAACTACATCTAATTTCTTTTCATCAACTTTTTCCAAAAAGTAATTATAAATGGATTTAGCACCAGCTGAAATACCACAAGTAGCCATTGCAACTTTTATTTGCACCAACCCATCTTGATTACCTTTTACTCTAGTGTCAATTTGTTCTTTAACACTATTTTTAAAAGATTCCAAGTCTTTTAAAGATTTAATTTGTGCCATATTCTAAATAATTTGTTAATTTTAAAAAATCTGTTATGCTTTAAATAAACACTGCAAATATATATATTTTTTTTAAATACCAATAATTTAACGCAAAAAATATTTAAATCAGAGAAAAAAACATCTCATTTTTATGTAATTTCAAAAATAATATTTATTATTGCAAACTCAAACAATAACATTTTGGCCATGAAAAATGAGATAATTTTAAAAGAAGGTTTTGGCGATTTGCGATTCGGAATGCAAATCAATTCAACAATTGATTTAATTGGCAAACCATCTGAGGTAGAAGAAATTGGAGAAGACTTAGAAATGCCTGCTACCGTATTATATTACGAAGAAGAAGGATTGAGTTGTTTCTTTGAAAACTTAGAACAAGAAAGACTATCTTGCATAAACATTGAAACCGATGAAATTTTTCTTTTCGGACAACAAATAAAAGAAAAAAGTTCAGAAGAAATTGTTGAATTGATGCGAAAAAACAAAATATTCGAACAAACAATGGACAAAGAAGAATGGGGAGAAGAAAGAATCTCATACGAAGAATACGCAATAGACTTCTTCTTTTTAGAAAACAAATTAAACTCTGTAACAATTGGAATCTAATACAACACCCGTTTTATCTACATCATACTTTCCTTGCATTGCTTATTTCTCTATTTTAAATAAGCACGAAAATGTATTGATTGAAACACAAGAATCGTTCAAAAAACAAACCCACAGAAACAGAACGTACATACTTTCTGCCAATGGAGTATTGCCATTGATTGTTCCGGTAAAACGATTCAAAGACGTTTCATTGCCGATTTCGCAAACAGAGATTTGCTATCAAACACCTTGGCAAACAAATCACCTAAGAGCAATAGCATCTGCATACGGCAAAAGTTCTTATTTTGAATACTATTTCCCACAAATAGAACAAATCTTAAAAAAGGAGCATCTCTATTTGATTGATTTAAATCAAGAAATAACTATGCTCCTTTTACAAAAGATGAAAATCTTAACCAAAATCACACCTACCTCATCTTACGAGAAAGAAATCGAAGAAGATTATCGTGAAGCCTTTGATAAAAAACGCATATTCACCGACTACACCACACAACCCTATTTTCAATGCTTTGAACACAAATTTGGATTTCAACACAACCTAAGTGCATTAGACCTTTTATTTAATTTAGGACCAGAATCCAAACAATATCTCTAACCCTTCAAAAGCAAAATAAAATACTTTCACCACGAGTTAAGCCCAAATGCTTGCGATATTTTCAAACAAAAGATTTCCAACTGCAAATTTTAAGAAATTTAATTCAAAGAAAAACGCTCGTAAGTCTTTGTTTTCATTTATTTATTCTTTGATTTTAAAACCACAAAGTTTCTTTTTCTATCCTATCAAACTCCATTTCGTAATCGT
>CALEFF010000022.1 GCA_937876865.1 uncultured Bacteroidales bacterium
TGTTCTTGCAAAGGTAGGTTATGCTTTTAGTGTTTTGCATAATATTTGAATATGTATTGCAAATATAGAAATATTTCTTTTAAAAAAATAAAAAAAGCAAAGAAAAAAATATTTTTTTCTTTGCTTTTTGAAATTATTTCTTTGTTTTTTTACTTCACTCTTTCTGAGTATTCTGCTGTTCTTGTATCTACTTTGATTCTTTCGCCTGTTTCAATGAACAAAGGTATTCTTACTTTTGCTCCTGTTTCAACTGTTGCGTCTTTCATTGCGTTTGTTGCTGTGTTTCCCTTTACTCCTGGTTCTGTGTAAGTAACTTCCATTTCTACAAATGGTGGTAATTCGCATGAAAGTGGTGTTTCTGTGTCTGCATGCACTACTACTTCTACTGCTTGTCCTTCTTTAAGGAATTGAGGTGCGTTAATAAGTTGTTCTTCTATGTTTATTTGTTCGTAAGTCTCTGCGTGCATAAAGTTATATCCTGTATCGTCTTTGTAAAGGAATGTATATGGACGGCGTTCTACTCTACAAGTTTCTATTTTTGTACCAGAAGGGAATGTATGCTCTAATGTTCTTCCTGTTTTGAAACTTTTAAGTTTTGTTCTTACGAATGCTGCTCCTTTTCCTGGCTTTACGTGAAGAAATTCTACAACTGTAAATAAGTCGTTGTTCATTTCTATGCACAATCCGTTTTTAATGTCTGCTGTTGTTGCCATTTTCTCTTATTTTTTATTTATTATTTTCTGTTAATTCTTTTATTCTTCTTTCTAAAAATTCGTTATCTTCTTCTAATTGTTTGTAGTGTTTTTCGTAATAATTAGATTTCATAATTGCTGCTATCATCTTTACTATTGCCACTGCTAAAACTGCTAATATTAAGTATTCTACTTTTTCAAATTTAAAGAAAATCTGATAGATTACTATGACCAAAAGTAGCAACATGGCTAAAAAGTCTAATATTTTTGATATTTTAACTATTTTCATTTCTATTTAGTTTTAAGGGGCAAAGATACTATTTTTTTTTATTTTGATAATATTTTGCAATCGTTTTTTATAAAGGAGTGCCGATACTAATAAGCCTATTGCAATGCCGGAAAAAGTTCCGCAAGGTCCTAAATGGAAAATAAATCCTAAGATATAGGCAAGTGGAAGGGCAATTAAGATGTAGCCAAAGAGTGAATACTTCATTGGTTTATTTACATCATTCATTCCTCTTAATGCTCCGAGCAAAGTAACTTGCGTTCCGTCTATTACTTGAAATATTCCTGCAATCAAGAATAAAGGTGCGGCTTGCTTTATTACTTCTAAATCATCGGTAAACATTGAGGTAATAAATTCGGGGATAAGAATAAAAAGCAATCCAAAGAATCCTACTGCTATAATGCTTAGCATTACTCCTGTTTTTGAGTATTCGCTTATTGCTTTGTAATCACCTCGTCCGAAGGAGTGTGAAACTAATATTGTTGTTGCACTTGCTACTCCGCAAGATATTTGAAAAGTCATTGTAAAGAATGTACTCACTATTTGATATGCTGCTAAAACAATAGCAGAAAACCAACCCATCATTATTGTTACCATAGAAAAAGAAAAGCATTCTAAGGTTTGTTGCACTGCTATCGGTGCTCCTAATCTTAGAATATTCTTTTGCATATAGAGTTTAAGGTTTTCTTTCTTAAAGAAGTAGGTATAACGGCGATATTTCTTGTTTAAAAGAATAAAAACCACGTATGCAATCGGCATAAGCGTACGTGCAACTAAGGTTGAAAGGCCTGCACCGAAGGCTCCCATTGCAGGACAACCCAATTTGCCAAAAATAAAAATGTAATTGAGAATTATGTTTAGAATATTTGCCGATATGATGATTAGCATTGTTACTTTTGTGTTGCCAACCCCTTCCATAAAATGACGAAAGGCAAGAAAGATTTGTGCAGGCAAAAGAGAAAGTGCTGTTGCAATGAAATATGGTCTTGCATATCTTATTACTTCTTCCTCTTGTCCAAAGTAATGCAAGAATGGAAGCATAAGCATAAGCATCAATACTATGAAAATACCGATGAAGATGTTTTGTAGGATTGCGTTTTGAAAGATTGAGGCAACTCTTTTTGTTTCTTTTCTTGCAAAAGCTTGTCCTACCAAAGGGGTTTGTGCCATTCCCATTCCTTGACCAAAGACCAAGAAAATTATTATAATAGCAGAAGCAAAGGCAACGCCCGCTAAGGATTCTTTATTAACTTGTCCTACCATTAGAGTATCGAAAAACTGCACGATACTCATTCCTACTCCCGAAAGAACTATGGGATATGCTAATCTAACATTGTCTGCAACTCTTCCCATTTTTGCATTTTTTCGTTAAGTAGTTGTTTGTTGTTTTCATACTTTGTGTAAAATGACGAATCTACTTCTCCTTGATTGCAAAGTACTTCTTCGGCTTGTGCGATTTCTTGTTCTATTTTTTCTATCTCTTCTTCTATCTTTGTGATTTGATTCTTTATCTTGCGGATTTCTTTTTGATTTTCTTTTTGATTTTGATAATCTATCTTGTTTTGAGATATTGTCTGTTCTGATACAATAGTTTTTTTCTCTGTTTCTAAGTTTAAGTCTTTTAAATCACTCATCTTCTTACTTTCCAAGAACTCAAAAATATCTCCCTTAAAGATATTGATATGATGATGAGAAAATTCGTAAAGCGTATCGGTCAATCCTTGTAGAAAATCTCTGTCGTGAGAAACCACAATCAATGTTCCATCATATTGCATTAGTGCCATTTTCAAAATATCCTTTGACACCATATCCAAGTGGTTTGTAGGCTCGTCAAGAATCAATAGATTGACAGGAGCAAGAATAAGTTTTGCAAGTGCAAGCCTTGTTTTTTCTCCTCCCGAAAGCACTTTCACTTTTTTTTCTATTGCCTCTTCGTCAAAAAGAAAACTACCAAGAATTGTTCTAATCTTTGTTCTTATCTCTCCTTCTGCAATATCGTCAATTGTTTCAAAGACTGTTTTGTTTGGATCTAATAGTGCCGCTTGATTTTGTGCAAAATAACCTATTTTTACTTGATGTCCTAATTTAAATTCTCCACTTTGGTCGGTTATTTCGCCTACTATGATTTTTGAAAGCGTTGATTTTCCTTCGCCATTCTTTCCTACAAAGGCTACTTTCTCTCCTTTTTCAATCATTAGGTTTACATCTTTCAAAACAAGTTTTTCTCCATAACTCTTATTTAGGTTATTCATCTCCACAACTATCTTTCCTGAATGTGGAGCAGGTGGAAATTTAAAATGAATGTTAGATGTGTCGGTTTGAGTTACCTCTACCCTTTCCATTTTGTCTAACATTTTTATGCGAGATTGCACTTGCTTGCTTTTTGTGGCCTTGTAGCGAAAACGTTCTATGAATTTCTCAATTTCTGCTATTTGTTTTTGTTGATTATTGAGTTGAGAAATCTCTTGTTGTTGTCTTTCAAGCAAAAGTTCTACGTATTTGCTATAAGAAACCTTGTAATCGTAAACCTTTGCACAATTTATTTCTATCGTACGCTTACAAACATTGTCCAAAAAAGCTTTATCGTGAGAAACAAGTATTACCGCACCATAGTAATTTGCCAAAAAATTCTCCAACCACTGAATAGATTCTATGTCAAGGTGGTTTGTAGGCTCATCAAGTAAGATAGTATTTGGTGCTTGCAAAAGAATCTTTGCTAATTCTACTCTCATTTGCCAACCAGATGAGAATTCATTCATCTTTCTTGAAAAGTCGCTATGAGAAAACCCTAATCCAAGCAATACTTTCTCGGTTTGCGATTGCATATTACTTGCTCCCATAACATTAAGTCTTTCGGTTAGTTCAGAATGTCTTTGCAAAAGATTTTCATATTCCTTAGAAAGATAATCGGTTGAAGAAATTATTTGTTGATTCAACTCTTCTAATTCTTCATTTATACGATTCACCTCTTTAAAGGCTGTAAGTGCCTCATCTATTACGCTCATTGTTGAGCTTGGAATCATCTCTTGTGGCAAATAACCAATAGTTTGATATTTGGAAACAACAATATTTCCTTTTTCACACTCTTGTTGTCCTGCGATTATTTTCAATAGAGTTGATTTTCCTGCCCCATTCTTTCCTACAAGACCTATTCTATCTCTGTCACCAACAACAAAACTTACGTTATCAAACAAATAATTTCCTGAAAAATGAATTGAAATACTATTTACGGTAATCATTTTGCTTTAATCAAAAAAAAGGATATAGACTGCATTGATTACAATCTATATCCAAAATACTATTAACTTTAATACTTTTTTACTATCCAGCTAATGTAAACTTAACAGGTAAGTTGAATTGCATTCTTACTGCTTTTCCTCTTTGCTTTGCAGCTTTCCATTTAGGCATTGATTTTACAACTCTGATTGCTTCTTCTCCACAGCCAGATCCGATATCTCTTAATATCTTTATGTCTGTCAAAGAGCCATCTTTTTCAACAACGAAAGTAACATAAACCAATCCTTGTGTACCTGTTTCTCTTGCTTGTTGAGGATATTTGATGTTTTGAGCGAGATATTTCATTAACTCTCCTTGACCGCCAGGGAACATCGCACTTTCTTCAACAACTGTAAAGATTGTTGTTTCTTCCTCTTCTTCTTCCACTTCTTCTATTTCAACAGTAGGAATGAAAACGTCAGCATTTGTTGTGTTTTCAAAACTTTCTATATTGAACTCGTTTTCCAATTCTTGGTCATCATCAACAATTTCAAATTCTGTTGTTTCTGCTTGTGGTGGTTCTTCTGGTGGTGGAGGTGGTTCTTCTGCTTTGGTTTGAATTACCATTTCTTCTACTTCTTGAACAACTTGGGTAATTTGGACTTCCTCAGCTTCCTTATCGTAACTCTTCCATTCAAAGGCAACGATAACAATACCAAGAGCTATAACCAAACCTAATTGAAGGAACATGCCTTTCGCTTTCTCCAAGTTCGCTTTGTCTGATTTTTTTATTTCCATCTTGTTATTGATGTTTATAATTTATAACTCTATTTTTTCAATATTCAGGGTGCTAAATTACTACTTTTTTTTCATTACTCACACTTTATTTCACTCTTTTTTCAACATAGTTTATCAACACTTTAAGTTAATTTATTTATTATCAGAAATTTAAACCCACTTCAAAGACTTAATAATTAAAACTACTACCTCCTAAAAATTCTCTCATAATTGAGGTTGGAGGAATAAAATCAGACTGAAATGATTTAAAGTTTGCTAAAAATGTTTGCAATCTTTTAGCCTCAGCATATGCAGGAGAATTTTGTCCAACCTCCATAAGCAAAGGCTCAACTATTGGTTTCAAAAGTCCAATTTCATACAAAAGTGAAGAATTGAAAATAGTATCGGCATTTTCTTGATAAGGAAAAATATGTTTTTCTTCTCCCGAGCGAACACTATCCCAACGCATTATAGTATCCTCAGCAGAATAGCCTCTATAATTATTATCTCTTACAATTCTTCTTATCAATCTGTTATCGGAAGTTGAAATAAGGTTATGTTTATCTAAGGCCACTTGCGTAAGAGCCGAAACAAAAACCTTGTATTTATACTTATCATCTATGCTTTCGGTCAAGCGAGGATTCAAAGCGTGTATTCCTTCAATTATAAGAATAGAATTTTCCTTCATTTGAATCTCTTGAAGAGTTTCTTCTCTTTGTCCTGTAAGAAAATTAAATCTTGGCAAACTAACTTTATTACCTTTTATCAATTCTTTCATTTGATAAACAAAGAATTCAGTATCCAAAGCCTCAAAACACTCAAAGTCATAATTTCCATTCTCGTCCTTTGGAGTAAATTCTCTATTTACAAAATAATCATCAAGTGAAATTTGAATAGGATTGTAGCCTAAAACCGAAAGTTGTGTAGAGATTCTTCTGCAAGAGGTTGTCTTTCCCGAAGAAGAAGGCCCTGCCAAAAGCACAAGTTTTACTTTCTCTTTTCTTTTATTGATTTCATCTGCAATTTGAGCATACTTCTTTTCATGCAAAGCCTCGCTAACTTGAATCAACTCATTTTCTTTCTTTGCCGAAACAACCTTATTCAAATCCGAAACAAAAGGAGTATTCAAAACCTTCAACCATTGTTTATGTTCTTGAAAGACTGAAAACAATTTATCGCTCTCTCTATGATTTTTTGTAGGTAGTTGAAGAATCATTCCTTTGTTGTAAGGATATAAATCAAAGAC
Source organism: uncultured Bacteroidales bacterium (assembly GCA_937876865.1). Classification (GTDB taxonomy): domain Bacteria; phylum Bacteroidota; class Bacteroidia; order Bacteroidales; family P3; genus Onthomorpha. The sequence goes on from CALEFF010000022.1 coordinate 6,218, forward strand.
TTTTAAGCAAGAAGTAGAAGGTACCAAATCATAAAAGAAAGAATTAACCGTACCGTCTAAAATATCAATATTTGCATACAAACGTTTGCTACAAGAAAGCAAGTCTGCCTTTTCGTTCATTCCTACTTTTCTAAACAATTCGACAGCCTTGTTTGTAGGAATCAACTCTCTTTGAAACTTAATGTCTGCCTTTACAATTTCTTTCATTTTTTCAAGAATCACAGGCAATACTTCCGCAAGATCAACTCCCGAATTTTCAAACTCAACATAATATCCGTCATTCATAGAGTGTTGAATACAGATTTCATACTGAGGAAACACTTCTTTTGTTGCCTTATAGAGAACAAACATCAAACTCAAAGCATACATTCTCTTGCCAAAAGAAGAATTATAATCAAAAAACGCCACTTCTCTTGGAGTATAAATTTTGTAATTCATGCTTTGAACTTTATTGTTTACCAAAGCCCCTAAAATATTTTCTTCATTTTCTAATTGCGAATACTTCAAAACCTCTTTTAAATCAGCACCACAAGGCACCAAAAAGCGTCTATCTGTATTTCTGCAAAACACTTCTATCATTCCTTCCATTATCTTTTCTTTTTATTACTTGAATACCTATCAATTCTCTAATAACCACGCTTGCAATTGTGCAACCGAACATTGCAGGCATATAAGATATTGTTCCAACATTAGAGATTTTATTTTCGCTTCTTTGCTCCACAACACAATCCTTTGAAACCTCTTCAGGCGAAAACACTGCTATGATATTTTCATAAATTTTCAACTTATGCAACTTCTTTCTCATCATACGAGCCAAAGAACAATTGTAAGTTTTTGAAATATCTGCTATCTCTATCTTTTGAGTATCTAATTTTCCACCGCTACCCATTGAACTAACTATTGGAATATTGAAATAAATACTCCATGCTGCCAAAAAAACCTTTGGAGAAAGAGTGTCTATTGCATCAACAACATAATCGAATCTATTGTTTTCCAAAAGCGAAATCATATTTTCATCTCTTAGAAACTCGGTATGAGTAACTATTTCTATATTTGGATTTATATCCTCTAAACGTTGTTTTAAAACATCGGTTTTATTTTGTCCTACTGTTGAGGAAAGGGCTAATAATTGTCGGTTTTTATTACTCTCACTCACCGTATCGCCATCAACCAAAGTAAGTTTTCCAACTCCTGCTCTACACAACATTTCTGCAACATACGCCCCTACTCCACCAAGTCCCACGATAAGAATAGAGGCTTGTTGCAATTTTTCTATTGCTTCACGTCCTAAAAGTAATTCAGTACGAGAAAACATTTCCATTATTTACGTTTAAGTTTATTTATCAATCTTCCAATCTCACCAATCCAAAGCACAATTGATGTTCCTCCTATTACTATCAACCAATCTTGCCAAGACAAAGGAGTAACATTAAACATCTCTCCGCCAAAACTTACAATCAACACTTGACCTAAGACTATAATCAAAGCAATCAATCCAAAGCTTTCACAATCCTTGAAGTTAAAGGCTGAACGTCCTGTTTTGTAAGCACGAGCATTGAACATATTCCAGAATTGAAGCATAACAAAGATTGTAAAGAACAAACTTTCTTCATATCTATTTAAATGTCCATCTTTAATAAAAGAAGAAGAACAAAGTTCGCTTAAAGAGTGAATATCTACGTGTTGGAAAACCCAAAGCAATACAAACAAACCAGCAAAGAATAAAGCACCTGTACCAAGTATTGCCCAACGCATAAACTTATTAATAATAAAATCTGTTCTATTTCTTGGTTTGTCTTTCATTACCTTTTGAGTCGGAGGAAGCGAAGCCAAAGCCATAGCAGCAAAAGTATCCATAATTAAGTTCACCCAAAGCATTTGAGTAACCGTTAGCGGAGATTCTGTTCCCATAAAGGCTCCTACCAAGACAATAAAGCAAGCTGCAACGTTTACTGTCATTTGGAAAAGAATAAATCTTTGAATATTTTGATACAAAGAACGTCCCCACATAACCGCTCTACCTATTGACTCAAACGAACTATCAATAATTGTAATATCACTTGCTTCTTTTGCAACCGAAGTACCATCTCCCATTGACAAACCAACGTGAGCAGCCTTCAAAGCAGGAGCATCGTTTGTTCCATCGCCTGTTACAGCAACCACTTGACCCAATTCTTGAAGAGTTTCTACCAATCGTTTCTTATCCATAGGTCTTGCACGAGAAATAATCTTGAAATCCAAAATTCTTTCTTTCAATTCCTCATCGCTAAGTGCAGCAAATTCTGGTCCTGTAATAATATTCTTATCTCCATCTTCACTTGTCCAAAGTCCAACTTGACGTCCAATTTCTTTTGCTGTGCCTGTTGTATCTCCTGTAACGATTTTGATATTTATTCCTGCCGAAATACAATCTCTTATTGCTTGTGGCACTTCTTTTCTAACAGGATCTGAAATTGCAACAATGCCTAAAAACTCTAATCCTTTTGCTACAATTTTTGAATCTTTAATCACCTCTTCTCCTTCTTCAACAATCTTATATGCAAAGCCCAAAGTACGCATTGCTTGTGATTGATAGCCAAGCAAAGTAGCATCTATTTCTTCCTTGGAAACGTTTTCACAAGTTGAGCAACACATTGCATGCACAATTTCAGGTGCTCCCTTAACATAAAGCACATTTTTTTCTAACAATGGAGAGTAAACCAAAGTCGCCATAAACTTTCTTTCGGTTGAGAAAGGAATTTCATCTTTTACATCAACGCTTCTTTTCAACGGAGAGTAATCAACTCCATTTTCTCTTAACCAAAGAAGCAAAGCACCCTCAGTAGGATTTCCTATAACCTTAGGCTTTTCTTCCGTTAAGTCCAAAGATGCAGTAGAATTGACAGCAATTCCTTCTTTTATCAAAGTAGAATATTTATCATCTGCAAGTTTTTGTTCAGGAAGTGAAAAGAATTTTGTTTGATAAACTGTCATTTGATTTTGAGTAAGCGTACCGGTTTTGTCAGTACAAATAACAGAAGTAGCACCCATTGTTTCGCAAGCGTGCATCTTACGAACAAGGTTGTTAGTCTTTAACATCTTTTGCATACTATAAGCCAACGCCAAAGTAACCGCCATAGGCAAACCCTCAGGCACCGAAACCACAATCAAAGTAACAGCAATCATTGCAGTTTGCAAAAGATAAGAAAGAAATCCCATTAACTCAAAAGGAGCACCAGAAGTAAAATAAAGCAAAAGCCTACCAACAACAATCAAACCCGCTATTGCATAACCAAGTTTTGAAACCAAAGAACCTAATTTGTCTAATTGCTCATTCAAAGGCGTACGAACACTTGAATCAATCTGTGCAGCAGTGAAGACTTTTCCGTTTTCAGTGTTATCACCCACAGCAAACACCCTACAAATGCCATGTCCTTCCATTACTTTCGTTCCCTTCATAACGTGATTTGAAGCAAAAGTAGCCTCTTTATCAAAATCAGCCTCAACAGTCGTCTTTTCACAAATAGGTTCTCCCGTAAGACTCGACTCATCTATCTTTAATGAACTACTTTCCAATAACTCAGCGTCAGCAGGCACCTCATCTCCGTTTGTAATCTTAACAATATCGCCCACAACCACATCTTTCTTTGCAATTTCAGTTGTTTTACCGTTGCGTATCACCTTAACAATTTCATCATCATTCACTTTATTCAAGACTTCAAACTGTCTATCAGCCCTAAGCTCAAAAATAAAAGCCAAACCCGTTGCAAGAAAAATAGCAACAAAGATTCCAACCGGCTCAAAGAACACACTAAATCCCTTAGCTCCCGAAAAATACTCATAAAACGAAATCGCTATTGACAAAGCTCCCGCAATCAAGAGCACAATTATCATTGGATCTTTAAACTTCTCCAAAAACTTTTTCCATAAAGGCACCTTCTTTGCAGGAGTAAGAATATTCTCTCCATGCTTTGCCCTACTTTCTAAAACCTCTTTATCAGATAAACCTTGATAGTTTGTAATCATTTCTTTTTTCTATTTTTTTAATATTATAAAATCTAAACTAAAACGAATATCAATTACTATTATTGCCTTTCAATTTCTTTAATTAAAAATTCCTCTAATTGTTTTGTATCAGGCAATGTAAGCATATATGTAGATACAAACAAATGATTATCCATTCCTGCCAAAGCATACTCAACCATTTTCTTTCCCTTACGAGTACACAACAAAATACCCACAGGAGGATTATCACCTTCATTCATTTCTTTTTCTTTAAAATAAGACACATAAGCGTTGAGTTGGCTTAAATCAGAATGTTTAAATTCATCATTTTTCAACTCTATTATTACATTACAATGTAAGATTCTATTATAAAAAACAAGATCTGCAAAATAATACTCATCATCAATAATCATTCTTTTTTGACGAGCCTCAAAACAAAAACCCTTACCCAATTCAAGTAAAAAATCATGCAAATGATCAATTAAAGCATTTTCCAAATCGCTCTCATTAAACGATTCTGCTTTCAAACCAAGAAATTCAAAAGCAAAAGGTTCCTTAATACTTAAAATAGGCAACCGATTACCAACGGTATTTGACAATAACGACTTAGGATTATTACTAATTCCACACCTATAATAGAGATTTGTACTAATCTGACGGCGAAGTTCCTTTACACTCCAACAGCACTTAACACACTCTGTCTCGTAAAAAAACCTTGCAAAAGAATCTTCAACTGTCATTATTTCAACAATATGAGAAAAAGAAAGATTTGCAACAATATCTATTGCCGAAGACTCAAATTTAGAAAAGTCCGATATTGTCGGACTTTTTTCCCGAGTAAGAAGATGTTTTATTTGAGGATACAACACATAAAAACGACGACAATTCTTTAACAAAGTCTCATTTATACCTCTTACATCAACACTTTCAACCAATCTTTTCAAAAGTCTATCCCCATAAACAGCACGATCATTCCCTTTTTGTTCATACTCCACTATATAAAAGCCTATAATATAATTTCTAATAGTAGCATACCTATTAACAGCCCTAATTGCAGAAGACTTAGCCTCCGAATGAATTTGCAGAATTGTTTCTGTCAATTCACCAAAAGAAAGCATCTGCTTTTTATCCCAATCAATAGGCAAACCATATAAGTATTCAAAACCTTGATTCTGCTGAATATCTATCTTCATTACCTTTTAATTTCAAACTAAATGCAAAGATACATTTTTTTTGTATCTTTGTAACACCTAACCAATTTAAAAAATCATTCATGGAAAAGAAAAACAAAAACTTTACAATAATCGATTGGGAAGTATCTCAATACATTAAAACATTTGCACGCTCAGGAAAAGACCTAAAAAGAAAACCCTCCTATTCCGATCTGCTAATAATCTTTTACATAAGAGGCTTTGGCGAGCAAGGATACTACGGAAGCCAAGCCTCATTAGGCAAACTATTAGGTATGAGTCAAGAACAAATCAGCCGAAGCCTCAAAACACTATTTGACACCATACACTACCGAACATACATACCCCTACTCTACAAAGAAAACAATAAAATATATTTCAACGAAAACTTTATTGATTACTCCTATGTAGAACAAAAATCACCATGGTAACAACCCTATTGCAAAAATCGGCACTTACACTGCATAAATCGACAAAAAAACTTACCATTTTATCAAGCCAACTTAACATTTTGGTAACCCAACTTAACATTATGTTATACAATAATATAATATGTATAATAACTAATAAAAAAGATAATAATATAATAGAAAAATCAAAGGATTTTTTATTTTTTTCTTTGAATTTGTGTTTTTTTTCTTTCATTTATTTTGTTATTTAAAAGAAACAATATAATTTTGCGAATTGATAGACAAAAAAGTTTATCAAGTTTTTATTTTATTGAAAAATTAAGGAAGCGTTGTGCTTTTCTTGTAAATGGGAACCTAGGAAATTCGCCAATAACACAAGAGAAATACGCAATTAGATTCCTACGCCTCAGGCGTAGAGTGGCTGTTTGTATTTTTGTGTTAGGGCTTTCCTAGGGCCTCCATTGCAGATAAAACAGGGATTCTACGTCTTCTTTTTATATTTACTTAACTGTCTTTTCAAATCCCAAGAGACACAAAAATTAAAAAAAATGGCACGTACACGTAATAGTACAACAAAATCTAGACAAAATAATAGAGGCAGAAAAAAATCTTCTTCTTTAAAGTGGATATTATTAATATCGCTTTTTGTCGTATTAAGTTTAGTTATATGGGGAGTTGTAACAATGTTAAACAATAACGATTACACCTTTAAACGCAGCGATTTAGACAAGTATATAGAAATAACAAATCAAAAAAATTTCCTTGATGACAATTTCGCTTTATATTTTGATATGTCAGATGGAGTGGATTACGCATATAAGCAAAAAGAATATAAACAAATATTAGAAGATGTTATTGATAAATTATCTGAAGATAAAAATAATTTTTATGCTTTAGCGAATGGAAAGATAGACACCTTAAATTTAAAAGGTTCAAAGTTATTTAATTACTTAACAGATTCCAGAAACTACAATAACGTTGCTGCACCCATAGGAAATACATTACAAGAAATTGTTAAAAATAAACGTCCAGCTTTGTTGGCAACAGACTTTGAAGAATATAAAGATGAGAAAATTCAAAAAAATGCTTATGCAAAAGAATATTTTATTAAATGGTTAAAAATGGGATATAATATCGTTTTTTATAAGTGGCAATACAAAGAGAAAAGTAACGATAAATATATGTTTCTTGCAGTGTTTGATGATAATGCAGGAACTCTTAATTCTAAAATAAAACAGGTGATTGGAGGTGAATTAGAATCATTTACTTTAGGTAGTAGGGATTATGCTTATCCAACCCAAAACAAATATATATCATTTAAACAAGGAGGCAACTACCATAATCACCAAGGTAAAGATATAGTAACAGCCGTTTTAGAAGGCGGAGGAGCTGATGATTATATTTGTTATTCTAAACCTAAAGCTACAGCTGAAGGAAAAGGACTATTTACTCCTTTAGACAACCTAGTTGGTACTTATGCAGAATATTATCCAATCGGAGTGTCATGGCAAAATGCAATAGAGAATAGTAAGAGAATGCAAGAACAAGGTGTTCGTAAAGATGATAGATTTAAGAATTTTTTAAGTGAATTGTATATAAACTTTGAAGATCAAGATGGGTATAAAATAGAAAATATTGAAATCAGAGTGTTTGATATGCAAGAAACAATGAAAGCTATAGATGCTAAAAAATTTAATGAAATAGAAAAAATTAATAAGCCAGAAATTAATGAGATGTTTGTTGTTGGTATGGAGAATAGTGAGGAATTGGAAGGTTATAACCATGTGTTTGTAAATTTTCATAAAAGATTTGACGGAACATTTATTGAAGATAAAAATTCTTCAAATTTACTTCGTGCTAATATTGTCATTTCTAAGGCAACTCCAAATACTGACAAAGCAAAAGAATTCTTTAATTTACAAACAGATCCTTCTTTATTTAACTCTATTAAAAATACATTAGAAGAATCTTCTAGCAACCCAGAAGGACGTATTGTGTACACATATTATTTAAAGACTCTCGCAAATTAAATAAATTAAATATTAACCTAATAAAAATTTAAGATTTATGGATCAAATTTCAATGAGTTTAGCCTATATGTTGGCTGCAGTAACAATGGCTGTTTTCTTTTTAATAGCAGTTTTAAGTGCTAATATGATTATTTTTAAACCAAATAATCCAGGTACAACTACTCGTAGAATATGGTTTTGGGTATTATTTGCCCTAACTGGTATTGTAAGTTTTATAATAAACTTTACAGTATCTTCAAATATTGATGTACGTAGTACTAAAAGTGATTATTTAATGCATTCTGGTATAGCATGTGGTGTAGTGTTACTACTATATGTTGTTTTAGGATTTGTTATAAGTAAACTTTTCAAAAATTCTAAAGTTGGAACTTGGTTTTAGACAATAATTTTACAAACATGAACGAAAATTTTTTTTTAATTGCAATAGGTGGAACAGGCATGAGATGTCTTGAATCTTTTGTACACCTGTGTGCAGCAGGTTTATTTGATAATCATACTATAGATATTCTTACTCTTGACACAGATCAAACTAATGGCAATAAGAAAAGAGTAGAGAATCTAATAAACCTTTATAACTCGGTAAAAACCGATGATGGAACAGAGCTAGGTGGTAATGCAACTACCAATACTTTCTTTTCTGCCAAATTGAAACTATATAGATTTTTTACAGACTATTCTAATGCAAGTAGAAATACATTATCATCTCTAACTCAAACAAATGGTTTAACTGAGCAATTAAGACAAGAGAACCAAGACTTATCAGACCTTTTCTTTGAGAGAGATAGTGTGCAAGAATTTAGCTTAGACCATGGTTATAGAGCTCAGACCCACTTAGGTGCAATGTTAATGTACCATGGTATTATAGAGTCTGCGCGTAAGGCAAGAATTGGAGGAGAAGATGTTGCTTTTCAAGACAAAGAATTAGCAAACTTCTTGCAAGAATTAAATAAACATGCTGCCAATGCTCGCGTTTTTGTATTTGGAAGTGTCTTTGGTGGCACAGGTGCTTCATCTATACCTGTAATACCTATTGCATTGAGTGAGGCTTTAAGAGCGCTTACAGGTGGTACTGCAGTTATAAATTTGAATAAGGCTCTTTTCGGTTCTACTCTTTTGACAGACTATTTTACATTTGGTAATCCAACAGACGAAGCTCTTAAGAAAGAGAAAGTCATTGCTACTTCTAATCATTTTGCACTAAACTCGCAGGCTGCTTTGAGTTTTTACAACAATGACACAACCGTACAAAGCACATATAAAAGGATGTATCATATTGGTTGGCCAAGTTCTCTAAAAAATAATTACGGCAATGATAATAAAGTGCTAACTGGAGGTAGTGAACAAGAAAACCCTTGTCATGTAATAGAAATGATGTGTGCAACAGCTGCATACGACTTTTTTAATGATAACCGTGAAAAACTCAGTCAAATAAAAATTGCGGAATATGTCCATCGTACAGTAGAAGTTGACGATAGTGGTACAATGAAACTGAATGGAGCAAGTTTTGTCGGAGAGAAGGAAGGCAATTTCTTTGAAAATAAGCTTGGGGCTTTTCTCTCGTTTGCACATATTGTACTATCAAAATTCCAGGGAGCAAAAGAAAGTATTGATGGCGTTAGCGAATTACTGAATTATTTGGATGAAGTAAAATTTCAAAATTATAATAATATTAATGACAATCAATGTAAACAAATAAATGACTACTTGAAAGAATTTGCTTACAAGTTTATTAATGACAAGGTTGCTTTTGGTTGGATTTACCAATTAAATTCTTCAATGGGCAATGGGAAGTTTATCTTCTCACAGGAAGCATTTAAAACCAATATCACAGAACTTTTAAAGATAGACCCAGGTACTATCTTTGCTGATGAAATGCATCATTGGGATAAAAGTGGATTTATTGGCAGTGCAGCAGATAAAAGATTTAATACATTTGTTACAAATATAAAAAAGGATGTAAATTATCCTAATGATAATCAAGGAGCAACTCTAAAAGAACAGTTCCTTGCTCATATGTATAATACAATAACAGAAACACAACATTTTATTAATTATTAAGATTATAAATTATGCCAAATAAACCTCTTGTAATTGATGTAAAAGCAGCAGCTGTCCCTGGTGGTCAACTTAATTCTTGGACACCACTGACAAACACGTCTGTTTTTATTAATAATATTGAAACTCCTAAATTGGCAAAAAATACCAATATAGGCAAATTAGTATCGGGCATACCTTCTGCCTTTGCGAGAGTTGATCTTTTCAAAACGGCTTTAGATTTTGTTGCCAATAATCCAAGACCAAATGCAGCTGATGAATTGTCTTTGAATAACTACTATTTCCAATTATCAGATGAATGGCGAGGACTTATTGCCTGCATAGCTTTAGATGATGCGAATATAAAAGTAAATCGCATTGATATGGTTTATAGCGATGGCAACGATATAAACAGAACAACCAACGTATATGAACCCAAGGGAGCTTTCGGCAACATGCTTCTTAAACGTAGTGAACTTTGGTGTGAACAGGATCTTCCGCCAAATGCTCCAAAGATCCCTTATATAAATGTCATAAAATATCGTAGTGTTGTTGTAGGTGCTACTGCCCCTGAATCTCTACTTTTTACATCTACAGGCTATAAGGCTACTCCGTCTAAAGATTGTCCATGGATTGATGTAAATACGGGAAGATTAATCGATCCATTGAAGTCAACAATGACTTCAATTCAAATACAATCACTTTATGCCTATATAGGTCATCTTGTTCAAGGTCTTCAAAACTTTAATGGTTATTTTAGCAATTTAGAACCTATATCACTTAGGCCTAATTATAATTCTATAACTAGGGAATTGCAGAAATGGCAAGACGAACTCGAAGCAAAAGCCAATGCAGAGAATATAGATTTGACTTTAGGGTGTGTACCGCCGGTTAGTGCAGATTTCAGCGGACCTTTTAAAGAATTGTTTTGTTTCAAAGATATTCTTTATGGTGTAGAGGGTATTATCTCTGAAGACTTTAAAACGGGTTCTGTTCAGTTTGATCCTAAAGACTTGCTACTTGATGAGAACGATGCTAAAATTGCACGTGTCAGTCTGAACATAAAGCCAGAGGATTTTGGAAAACTACCAATTTTGGTTCTTACAGCAAGGGTTGAGAATAGTGATAAAAAAGCATATTTTGCTTTACCATTAAGCGCATTGGGTCTGAACGTGTATGGAAAGAATGTGGCTGCATTGGTTGGAATGGCTGGTGCAGGTCAAGTTATAGCTTCATCGCTTGACGCTGTATATAATCCTAATGCAAGAACAAACAACTTGCAGGTAGATTTAAAAATTCAAACGGCAGGCGGAAAAAAACGTTCATTTAAAAAGGTCTATACGTCAGACAGCGCTATTCAAAACAAAGATATCCTATTATGGCCTAATTTCATTTCACCACAGTGGAATGCATATTATATGTACAATGAGTTACCACATAATGGTAATACTTCTGATTACAAGGCAATACCTTTTGTCGGAGAAATGCAGGATACATATTTCCGCATAATATTGGATGAGCAAAACAAACCAATTCTCTTGAGCAATAATGGAAAAATCGTTGCACCTGCAACAAAGGTGAATGCAGAACTATTGGTTGAATGTAATGATGCTGTTGCTGATAATAGATATAAATATGAGATATATAAATCAGACAAACCTTTTAAGGGTGTAAAATTGCTTTCGCCAACAGCTAATGAAGGTGGTTATATATTGGTTAATTACAGTTCTGCTCAAGGCACACAATTGCCAAAAGATTGGATGTTGCCTGGTGCAACTCCAGCTTTAAATCCAGTTAGTTTAGGCGTTGACTTTGGTAGTACAAATACATCTATAGCCTATTCTAGTTCCGTAACAGGTGAGAAAGGGTTCGATTTCTCAAATCAGCGCGTATCTCTGATGGGATTTGAACTTCCAGGTTATCCAATTCAACCGCGCGAAAATCAAGTGTTTTTCTTCCAAGGTGGAGTAACCCCAATACCATCTAATTCTATTAAGAGCATATTAACGTTGCATGACCCACGTCGCTTGCCAGCTTTGAAACAAGGAGAAACCGTTTCAATGCGTAGTGCTAAAGCGATAGTAGGCGGTTTCCCTTGTTTTGCTGATAACTTGCCTCTTAGCAGTTCTGATAGTGGTACAATTACATTGAATTTCCCACAAGGTGTAGGACAGGTTAAACAAATACACAACATGAAATGGGAAAACGATGATAACAGTAAATCCTATAAGTCTGCTTTCCTGAAGGTATTAATGTTGCAAGTATACGCCACATTATTTGAAAAAGGACTCTATCCTACAAGTTTAAAATGGTCTTATCCGTCTTCAATGATGGGAAGTTTGATGCATTCGTACCAGTTAATTTGGAATGAATTATCAGGTACAAAACTTTCACCAGTTTTAAATGCAGCAGGAAGGCCATATAATTTGTCGGTGAGCCAGTATACCCAAAACTTATTGGGTGATGATGATTTCAGTGCAGGTGGATTTGGAAACGCTGACAATAGTACTAACAATACGCCAAGTTTTGAAGTTGGTGGTTTTGGCAGTGCTGACAATGGTTTTGGCGGCAGTACATCAGGTTTTGGCGCCGGCGGTTTTGGAAGTAGTGACAGTGGTTTTGGCGATAGCACATCAGGTTTTGGTGCCGGTGGTTTTGGTGGTAGCGCTGATGGTTTTGGCAGTACACCAAGTTTTGACGCAGGCGGTTTTGGAGAGAATGCAACCAAAGCGAAATCAGGACCTATATCTGATTTACTGCCAGATTCTATGGACGATGAAATAAGTTATGAACCAACAAAATTATATGATGCAGCTAATAACAATAGTTTGTCAGAAGCAGAATCTGTTGCAAATTTCATTTCTGTGAGATATGGAACAGAAGCCAATGTGTTAAATCTGTGTTTTGATGTTGGTGGTAGTACAACAGATATTTCAGCTTTATTCCTTCTGCAAAAACAAGAGGGAGCAGAAAATAAAAACATTTTGACAATGATAAAGCAAAACTCATTGCGTTTTGCGGCACAGAGAGTTTCAAAATGTGTTGGAAATTTCCCTAATTTTCAAAATGTATTGCTGCAAACTTGTGCTGAAAACAATATAAAGATGCTTGGTTTGAATATGGGTGCAAATACTTATAACCCAGATACTGCTCCATATTTCTTTGACCAGATTGTTAATCGCTTAACACCAGCTCAATTGCCATCATTATATAGAAGAATTGCGGCAGATTGCCCACAGCTTATGTGTGTTAACATGTATGTTACAGGTTTATTGATGTATTATGCAGGTCAGGTGGCTCATAAACTGATTGACGATTTGAACCGAACAAATAAAACAGAGTGGCCTAGAATACAGAAACCAAATGTAAGAGTGACATTCGCTGGAAAGGGCTCACGACTCTTCCAATGGTTAAAAACTCTTAATGCTGGAGCTGCCAATCAATATTATGGCAGGTTGTTTGTGATGGGTTATGGCGAAGAACATCTAAAAAACACGCTTGCTGGTTGGCAACAAATAATATTGCCAGATGTTAATGACCCTGATATAAAATATGAGGTATCAAAAGGTCTGGCTAAAGGTAATACGGCATTGTATAAACCAACGACACAACAACCTTCAGAGATTATAGGTGAGTCGGGATACCAATTGGTAGGCAATGACAACCAAGCACGTCCTGTTGACTTTACAAATTCTATCACACCAGATATGATGAAATTTATCGGCGTAAGATTTAATTTGCAAAGTGGGGCAAATCAGGCTGCTAAATTCACGGAATTCTGCGCTTTCTTCTATCGTGCAGCAAATCAATTGGTAGGATGGCATACAAACCCTCAAGAATTAGAAAGTGCTTGCAGAGGAATGAATATTGTTGCTTATGCATCTCAAATGCCAGAATTTAGAGCAGCTGTTGAAGAAATGAATACAAACAATGCTCCATTTAGCTTCGTGGCTCCTGTAATTATAATGGAAGGCATGAAGTTCTATGAACAAACTTTATTAAATTTGTTAAAACAAGATGAATAGCGACTTTAAAATCGTAATATCATTATCGCATAGACGCATCTCCTTTGAGTATTATCTCAAAGGAGGTGCTATTACGCTTCAACCGATAAAATCTGAGGCGAATAGGCAAGGTGAGTGGCCAGCACCATTCTCAATTTATTGTTCGCCTATAGGTATTATAATAGGGGAAGATGCTTATCATGCAGCTCAAAGGGGAACAAAGAATGCATTTGATGGGTTATTTGAATGTATGGAAACTGCTGATTGTTACTATGAGTTTTGTGGTACAAAAAAGCATGTAAGCGATTTGCCTTTAGATGCTTGTGAAACAATTTTCAGAGATTTCTTCAGCAAGGTGTTGTTAAACAACTATGGTAATCTTGAGCAGAATCGTAGTACAATGCCTATAGTGTTTGTATGCGAAGAGGATATTTCGGATAATCAAAAAGCAATAATCAACAATAAGTTTAAGAATAGCGGTTATGGCTGTGTTTCTGTTAATAGTTATCGCTCCTATATAGAAACATTTGCAAGAAGTTCATACAGTAAAAGATTTGAAAATGCGTTAATAGTTTGGACAGAGGGTAAAGACCTTTACCTTACTTTGATTGACATAAAAGGACAAAAAGACTCAAAGACAACTGTGTTGCCACAATTAGGTGTTGATCCAAGGCAAGATTTCATTATAGATGAAATATGGAAAGCTGTAATGGCATGGAATTATTATCTTGAAAAAGACAAAGAAATTGATGTTATAAAAAATGCAGCCAACAGATTCTTAAACTCAACAGAGGCATTAGTTAAAGGTTCCGTAACTTTGTCGGATGGTAATAGTTACAACTATGAACTCGAACGTAAGGCAATAAACCATCTTCCAAATGCCACAAGAATACAACTGGCAAGCGGGGTGCGTGAATTTTTGGCAAAGAATGATGCTCGCCCAGAAACAACAATGGTTATATTACGTGGAGTTGCTGCAAATAACAACTATTTTTCTTCTGCTCTTGAATCATTTCCTAACATCATTGTTAGTGATAATGACTTGCGCTCACAGGTAATGAGAACAATTATTGAAGAACCTATAGTATCGCCAACGGTTGCGACTCCTCCAATCGTTCCAACTCCTGGACTTGATCCAAATCCTATTATTCAAGAATGGAAAAGCAAAAAAGCTGATGTGAAAGGAAAAATCAGTTCAAAGAAATATCAAGAGGCAAAAGATATTCTTAATGATTTCTACGAAAAGGCTACAGCAACAAATGCAGTAGAGGTAATCAAGGAAATAGATGAACTTAGGAAGCGGACACATTCTGACACACCTACGGTTAAATTAACAAGAGAGTGGAGAGAATTAAAAGCTACTACAAAAGGCCAACTAAGAAATGGAATAGTTAAAGAGGATACAAAAAAACAATTAAATAATTTCTTAATAGAGTGTAAAGAAACAGACAACACAAAATTAATTAACGAAGTTGAACAACTAATTAATGAAATTAAAAATATCATTCCAAATAATAAAGGAAATGAAATTGATCATTCTCTAGATTTAAATAGAGAATGGAAACAACTAAAAGCTACTGCTAATGGAGAATTAAGAAGTGGGAATATTAAAGAAAACACAAAAAAACAATTAAGCAGCTTCTTGATAAAATGTAAAGAAATAAATAGCACAAAATTAATTAACGAAGTTGAGCAGCTGATAAATAGTACAAAACCTCAAATAACAAAAAAAGAACAGCCACAAAAAAAAGTAATTCCCTCTAAAGTAGAAAAAAAGGTAAATGATGTAGAAATCTTCTTACAAAATGGGAAATTAGTTGAAGCTCGCGATTGGTTTAAAAATAATGGAGAAATTGAAAAAGCAAATAAACTGACAGAGATTATTAAACTTGAAAAATCAGTAATACAAAGAAAAAAGGAACTGTCAAGTTGTCAACAAACAAAAGATTTGCAAAAAATAAAACGTATCATCACAGAAATAAGTAATTATATAGATAAATGTAAAACAATAGGTATTCCAGTAGAAGAATACAAACAAATATTATTAGAATATAAAAAAATAAAGTAACTTTTAAATTTAATTATTATGGGAAGATTTGATCTTAACAAAGGAGATAGATTTTCTTTAGATAAAGATGGTCTATCAAAAATTCAAGTTGATTTAATTTGGAAAGCAGGTGTTGACCTTGATGCTTCGGCATTTCTTTTAGGAGAAGATGGTGTCATTACAGAAGATGCTGATTTTGTTTATTACAAATCTAATTTTCGTTCTGAACCATATGACCTAAACAAATTTGGAAGTAAAAATAATTGGAGAAAGAATACTCCTCCTATGAGTTCCGATGGATCTGTCTTAGGGTCTCTTGATGACAATGGAGATGATGACAATGGAGATGATGACAGAAGCGAAACTATGCACGTTGATTTAGACAAAATACGTCCTGAAATTAGAGAAATAGTATTTTGCGCTACAGTGTATGAACCTGATAAGTTATTTAAAGACGTGCGTGAAGCAAAAATTGTAATTAAAAATGAGGAAACAGGTGAAGAACTTTGTAATTACAACTTAAAAGAAAAATTCACAACAGAAACAGCCGTTGTTGTTGGAGAATTAATTTTAAATAGAGACGGAGAATGGGGGTTTGAAGCTATAGGTAATGGTTATGATGGCCGTTTGCAAACTCTTGTTGATATGTATGCATAAACTTAAAATTTATAAATTATGGGATTTAATTTAAAAAAAATGGAAGAAGGCGAAAGATTTCAATTAAGTAAATCTTTGGGCTTAGATGGTATCCGTGTAGAATTAACTTGGAGTGATGGAGATCTTGATACACAAGCTTGGTTACTAAATGCCGATGGCGTGATTGTTAATAATGAGGCATTTGTTTTTTACAATTCCGAGAATAGATCAGAGGCTTTTGACAGAGCAAAACATGGTAACAAACAAAAATATTTTAAATTAACAAGACCAATGAGTGCCGATGGTGCTGTACTTGGTGCTGAAGATAATAGAGCTGGTGGTATAGAAATAATAAATATCACACTAAGTAAAATAGACACTACAGTAGAAGAAGTTGTTATCTCTGCTTCTTGTCACGAAGTAAAATCATTTGGAGAAGTACAAAATGCTAAGATAACTATTATTGATGAAAACAGTGGAGATTCACTTTGCTACTATGAATTAAATTCTAATTATCAAACAGAGGATGCTTGTATTGTTGGTCGCTTTATTATAAATAACAATTCAGGAGATTGGGAGTTTGAAGCTGTAGGCAGTGGTTATAATGGTGGCTTGCAAACATTAGTTGATATGTATACTTAATATATAATAATTATGGCAAATAATTCTAATAAATTTGACTTAAATAAGACAAGTGGACGCAAATTTGACTTAAATAAGGCAAGTGGACGCAAATTTGACTTATCAAAAGATGATAATGATAATAACGTTATATCATCTTCAAAAGAAAATATAACTACTCCTTATACTCAAAGTTCGAAGAAAAAATGGCCGTATTTGGTAGTAGGGATTATAATCATAGCCTTTATCGTTTGGGGATTAATTCAATTTGGAGGAGATAGTGAAGGTTCTGATGCAAATACAATAACAACAAAAACAGTCACTACAGATTCTGCCGAAGCAGTTAATACAAAAGATAACAGCACAGAAGAATCAAATATTGATTATGATTCTCAACAACAAAACGCCCTAGCAAATAATGAAGTTGTAGGGAATGAAATTCCTTCGAAAAAAGAATCT
Organism: uncultured Bacteroidales bacterium; assembly: GCA_937876865.1. Lineage (GTDB taxonomy): Bacteria > Bacteroidota > Bacteroidia > Bacteroidales > P3 > Onthomorpha. Next base: position 23,633 of record CALEFF010000022.1, read on the forward strand.
CAAAATATAGAAAACACTACACCTTCATCAACTTTAAACACTTCCAAAACATCTAATAATAACAACGAAACAACTATTACATCTAACATAGAAGAAAAAGCCTTGTTAGTTATTAGAGGTAATTTCGGCAATGGAGAAGAGCGTAAAGCTAAGTTAGGTGCAGAATATTCTGCTATTCAAAGCAAAGTAAATGAAATGTATGCTAATGGATTAGTCCATTAAAAAACTAGAAGAGGTTGGAATTAACACCAACCTCTTCTTTAAATTTCAAATTATGATTTTAAGTATTATTATTGGTTTATTAATATGGTTTGTTTTACCATTGTTATTAGAGGACTCTATAAAAAAGAAAAAACATAAAAAAGCATTAAAAATGTGTTGCAAAATTTGTGGCATAGTAATTGTTGTAATGGCAATTATTGGGTATTTATTTTAAGCATAGTATACTAATCTTTTGTAATAAGTTTAGTAAATTTAAAGAGGCAATTATTCACGAAAGTAAAATATATTAAACATATAAAATTAAAAATATGAAGAAATTACATTTAGTTTATATTTTTTTTGTGATGACTATATTAGGATTCACATCTTGCGATTCTGCTCAATCTGCAATTAATGATTTAGAGGATTTATCGATAGAAATCGAAACAAATCATCAATCTTATACTGAAGAAGATTGGAATGATATTGCATTATCTTATTCTGCAATTGAAGAAGAATTGACTAAATATGAATACACTGATGAGGATTTAAAAAAAATAGGCAAGTTAAAAGGCAAATGTTTGGGTTATATGACAAAACAAACCATTAAAGATGCTGAAAAAGAATTAAGAGATTATGCAAAAGAACTAGAAGGTGGTATTGAAAGTTTTTTTGAAACTCTTTCAGAAGAAAACAATTAAAAAAATAAGATATGAAAGATAATTATAAAGGATTAACAAAAGAAGAAGTTCTAAAAAGTAGAGAACAACATGGAGTAAATATTCTTACTCCTCCAGAGAAAGAGTCTTTATGGTCAAAATTTTTAGAAAAATTTGAAGATCCTCTTATTCGTATTTTATTAGTTGCTGGGCTGTTATCGGTAGGTATAGCTTGTTATGAATATTTGGGTTTAGGACACAGTTGGACTGTATTTTTTGAACCAATTGGTATTTTTGTTGCAATTTTACTTGCAACAGGATTGTCTTTCTATTTTGAGTTAATTGCTGATAAAGAATTTTCTATTCTTAATCAAGTTAATGATGACGAGCCTGTAAAAGTTATTAGAGATAGTAATACCATTGAAATACCTAAAAAAGACATAGTTGTAGGTGATATTGTTATTCTTTCTACTGGTGATGAAGTCCCTGCTGATGCAGAGTTGCTTGAAGCTGTTACATTACAGATTGACGAGTCTACTTTAACTGGTGAACCTGTTTGCAGAAAGACAACAAACAAAGAAGAGTTTGATAAGGAAGCAACGTTCCCATCAAACCATGTAATGAGAGGTACGAAGGTTATGGAGGGGCATGCGATATGTCGTGTATTTGCGGTTGGAGATAAAACTGAAAATGGAAAAGTTTTTGAAGCCGCCCAAATTGACGATAGTGTAAAAACACCCCTTAATGAACAATTGGATGGCTTGAGTGATTTAATTACCAACCTTAGTTATCTATTCGCAGGTCTTGTTATTATCGGTCGATTGCTTGTGTTCTTCGATTGGAACCTTTTGGCATTTACACTTCTTATTCCAACTGCCTTATTCTTCTACATTGTTATTAAGAAATTTGAGGACTTTAGCCGAGCCAAATGTATCTTAACAATTGTAGGATTCTTTATCGTATTTATGGCAATGGTTCTTGGTTTGTTCTACCATTTACATACAGGAGCTAATGTTTCGTCATTGCTTACATACACAATGCAGACTTTGATGATTGCTGTAACACTTATCGTAGTAGCAGTTCCAGAAGGTCTTCCTATGGCGGTAACCTTAAGTTTAGCATATAGTATGCGTAGAATGCTTAAGACCAATAATCTTGTTCGTAAGATACATGCCTGTGAAACAATGGGTGCAACTACTGTTATTTGTACAGATAAAACTGGTACACTTACACAGAATCAGATGAAAGTTTATCAAACTCAATTCTATGCATTGGACGACCAGAAACTTGGCAATGATGAGATTAGCACCTTGGTTAAGGAAGGTATCGCTGTGAACTCCACAGCATCGCTTGACCAATCTGATGCGTCAAAGACAAAGGTGTTAGGTAATCCTACTGAAGGCGCATTACTTTTATGGTTAAAAGAACAGGGATTGGATTATCAAGTTCTCAAAGAATCTGCAACACGTGTAGAAGAATTACCATTCTCTACAGAAAGAAAGTATATGGCAACAGTTGTTGCTTCATCTTTAGGCAAGAAGATTCTATACGTAAAGGGTGCTCCTGAGATCATTCATTCTCTATGCAAACAGACTTGCAATAATGTAGATAAAACTATTATTGACAAGCAACTTCTTACATACCAAGAACAGGCTATGCGTACACTTGGATTTGCATACCAAATACTTGAAGATGGTGATGATACAATTGCAGACAATAAGGTTGTCGCAAACAATTTGACTTTCCTTGGAATCGTTGCTATATCTGACCCTGTTCGTGAAGATGTGCCAGCTGCTGTTGAAGAGTGTATCAAAGCCGGTATTGCGGTGAAGATCGTAACAGGTGATACTCCGGGTACAGCAAAAGAAATCGGTCGTCAGATTGGTCTGTGGAGCGAAAAGGATGGAGATAAGAATATTATCACTGGCCCTGAATTTGCAAAACTTAGTGATGAAGAACTTGATAAGATAGTTCTAGACCTTAAGATTATTGCACGTGCTCGTCCTATGGATAAAAAGCGTCTTGTAGAAACTCTTCAACTTAACAATGAGGTA
>CALEFF010000023.1 GCA_937876865.1 uncultured Bacteroidales bacterium
CAATTTTGGTCAAGGAACTACTTTTTTTCGCAAAATGAAATTTTCTCAAAATAAAAATTTTTACCTCCTAAAACTTTGTTTAAAGTTTTTTTGTGCTTTAAATAAATAGTCTTACCTTTGCAAGCAGAATTTTAACGACATAAAAAAATGAAAAGATTATTACTTTTAATTTGCACTCTACTATGTGCAAACGTGCTTTTCGCACAAACGAGGTTTTGGATTGATTCGTTGCAATACGAAGTAACATCAATAAATCCAGCAAAAGTAGAAGTTTATGATGCTAATTCTTCAATCACAACAGCAAACATTCCTGCGATAGTAACTTATCAAGGAATAACTTATGATGTTACTACTATTGGAGATTGGGCGTTCAGAGATTGCGATAATTTAACATCTGTTACTATACCTAATAGTGTTACTTCTATTGGAGCACAAGCGTTCTCTTTTTGCAGTAGTTTAACTTCTATTGATATTCCTAATAGCGTTACTTCTATTGGAGATTATGTGTTCTCTGGTTGCAGTAGTTTAACATCTGTTACTATTTCTAATAGTGTTACTTCTATTGGAAAAAGTGCGTTCCAAAATTGCAGTAGTTTAACATCTGTTACTATTCCTAATAGTGTTACTTCTATTGGAAATTCTACGTTCTATGGTTGTTATAATTTAACTTCTGTTACTTGTCTTGCTAATACTCCGCCTTCACTTGGAATTTATGTTTTTAATAATACTCCTTCTAATAAGGTTCTTTATGTTCCTTGCGGTAGTGTTGAGGTTTATTCTTCTAATAGTTCTTGGGCAAGTAGTTTTTCAAGCAGAATCTTTGAATTGAATCGTGAGGTTGAAATTAGTTTAAACAATAGTGATTTTGGTAGTGTTGCGGTTGAGAGTGATTGTTCTTCGGCTACGCTTACTGCTACTGCAAACGAGGGTTTTGCTTTCCTTTCTTGGAATGATGGCAACACCGACAACCCAAGAATAGTTTCTCTTTCAAGCGATACTGCTTTCACTGCTTATTTTGGAAATACTCTTATTATTGATACAATTTGTCAAGGCTCAACTTATGAGGAAAACAATTTTAACGAAACAGAACAAGGCTTCTACACTCAAACAACTACCGATGCAAACGGTCAAGATAGCGTTACTGTTCTTTCTTTAACTGTTAATCCTATTTACAATACAGAACTTACAGCAACAATTTGCGAAGGTAGTGTTTACACAGAAAACAACTTTAACGTAAGCGAAGCAGGAGTTTACATTCAAACCCTTACTGCTGTTAATGGTTGCGATAGTATAGTTACTCTTACATTAAACGTTAATCCAATCTATAATACAGAACTTTCAGCAACAATATGCGAAGGACAAGTTTATACAGAAAACGGCTTTAACGTAAGCGAAGCAGGTGTTTATACGCAAACCCTTACTGCTGTTAATGGTTGTGATAGTATTGTTACATTAACACTTAACGTTAATCCAATCTTTAATACAGAACTTACAGCAACTATTTGCGAAGGACAAGTTTACACAGAAAATGGTTTTAACGTAAGCGAAGCAGGTATTTATACACAAACATTACAAACCGTAAACGGTTGCGATAGTATTGTTACACTTACACTAAATATTCTTCCTCCTTATAATACAAACCTCACTGCAACAATTTGTCAAGGAAGCGAATTAAATATAAGTGGCTTTAATGTAAGCGAAGCAGGTGTTTATACTCAAAACTTAACTTCTGTAAATGGTTGCGATAGTATTGTTACGCTAACTGTTACTGAATTACCTACTGTTCATACTGACCTTACTCTTACTATTTGCGAAGGCACAAGTTTGAATTTCTCTGGCTTTAACGTATCAGAAGCAGGCGTTTATACTCAAACTCATACTGCTGAAAACGGTTGTGATAGTATTGTTACGCTAACTGTTACTGAATTGCCTACTGTTCATACTGACCTTACTCTTACTATTTGCGAAGGTACAAGTTTGAATTTCTCTGGCTTTAACGTATCAGAAGCAGGCGTTTATACTCAAA
>CALEFF010000024.1 GCA_937876865.1 uncultured Bacteroidales bacterium
GAGTCAATTCCGTAGCATATAGTCCCAAGGGTACAAGAATAGTCAGCGGTTCATATAATAGAACCATTAAGATATGGGATGCAAACACAGGAGAATGTCTTAAAACCTTGGAGGGACATTCATGGGTTGTCGAATCCGTAGCATATAGTCCCGATGGCACAAAAATAATCAGCGGTTCATGGGATGAAACCATTAAGATATGGGATGCAAACACAGGACAATGCCTTAAAACCTTGGAGGGACACTCAGATAATGTCAAATCCGTAGCATATAGTCCCGATGGCAAAAGAATTATCAGCGGTTCAACTGATAATACAATTAAGATATGGGATGCAAACACAGGACAATGCCTTCAAACCTTGGAGGGACATTCAGAATATATCAATTCCGTAACATATAGTCCCGATGGCACAAAAATTATCAGCGGTTCAATTGATGGAATCATTAAGATATGGGATGCAAACACAGGAGAATGCCTTAAAACCTTGAAGGGACATTCAGGTTATGTTATTTCCGTAGCATTTAGTCCCGATGGCACAAAATTTATCAGCGGTTCAAATGATATAACCATTAAGATATGGGATGCAAACACAGGAGCGCACCTTAAAACCTTGGAGGGTCATGCACATGTTGTCTTGTCCGTAGCATATAGTCCAAAGGGTACAAGAATTATCAGCGGTTCAGTTGATGGAACCGTTAAGATATGGGGAGAAGGAATAGGAAGCGAAAGTTCAGAGCAAGAAAGAGAAAGTTCAGAGCAAGAAAGAGAAACTACACCATCACCTTCACCAAAACCAACTCATAATTATCCAACACCAACTCCTAATTACCCAACACCTAATACTTACTATCCAACTCCATATACTCCAACACCTGATCCAACACCTGATCCTGCTATTGTAAGTAGTTATATTCGTAGGTATAATACGTTAGTAAATCAATTACAAAATTGGATAAATGATTATTATAACACTAAAAATTCTCCATACTACGATCCTACATCATCAATGGAGGTTTATCGAGTAAATCAAATCAAACAAGCTATAAGAAATACACAAAATAGCATGCGTGAAGTTAGGCAAGAAGCAGCACGTGCTGGAGTAAATATTCCTATGTCAAGTTTAGAAAGCATGAGTGTTTACTAAAAATAACTAAAACCAAAGAAAAACGCTCGTGAGTCTTTGTTTTAATCAGACAAACGAGCGTTTTGTTATTTATTTTCTTTATTTTTGTTTTGCTAATTTAATTTTAAGAATAAGAATATTGAGAAACTAATTAAAAATATGAGAAAAGTAAAAATTTTAAGTTTGATTGTAGTTTTTGCGACTTTGTTTTCAAGTTGTGGAAATTCAACTGATGATAGCGAGAAAAGCAATAAAATAGATTACACAAAGTTTAAATGTCTTAAAACATTAAGGGGGCACAAAGAAAGTGTTTATACTTTATCATATATTAATGATTGCAGTTATATTGAAAGCGGTTCAGATGATAGAACTATTAAGGTTTGGGACGCAAACACAGGAAAATGCCTTAAAACCTCAGAAGGACGTGAAGAATTTAACTTTTCTTCTATAACTTATAGTCCAGATAGTAGTTTATATGCTTGGCGGACATTAGAAATAATTGACGATTTGGATGTTGAAATCATTGAAATAATAGATCGTAACACGGATGAAACATTAAAAACCTTATACGGACATTCTTTTTTTGTCTATTCTTTGTCATTTAGTCCAGACGGAAGTCGCATTGTTAGTGGTTCATGGGATAAAACCATTAAAATATGGGATGTAAATACAGGTAATTGTCTTAAAACCTTAGAGGGACATTCTGATTATGTCTGGTCCGTAGCATTCAGTCCAGATGGCACAAAAATTATCAGCGGTTCAGGGGATAAAACCATTAAGATATGGGATGCAAACACAGGAGCGTGTATTAAAACCTTAAAGGGACATTCAGATATTGTAAAGGCAGTAGCATTTAGTCCCGATGGGAAAAATATTATCAGCGGTTCTGATGATAAAACTATTAAGATTTGGGGAGTGGAATAGGGATTTAATTTCCTAATACGAAAGAAAAACGCTCGTGAGTCTTTGTTTTATTTTGACAAACGAGCGTTTTGTTATTTTATTTCGTTGATTAAATCAATTCGTGGATTACTAATCCTGAACGTAGTTTTGGTTCGAACCAAGTTGTTTTTGGTGGCATGATGTTGCCTGAGTCTGCTATGTTGATAAGTTGTTGCATTGATACTGCATATAATGCAAATGCTACTTTCATTTCGCCGTTGTCTACTCTTCTTTGTAGTTCGCCAAGTCCTCTTATCCCACCTACGAAGTCAATTCTCTTAGATGTTCTTAGGTCTTTAATATCTAATACTTTGTCAAGTACGTTGTTTGAAAGGATTGTTACGTCTAATACTCCGATTGGGTCGTTATCATCGTATGTTCCTTCTTTTGCTGTCATTTTGTACCATTCTCCACCAAGATACATTGAGAATTCGTGTAGTTTGCTTGGTTTGTAGATTTCTTTTCCTGCTTTTTCTACAACGAATGTGTCGTTAAGTTTTGCAAGGAATTCTTCTTCTGTTAAGCCATTAAGGTCTTTTACTACGCGATTATAGTCAATGATTTTTAATTGTGAGTCAGGGAAAATTACTGCCATAAAGTAGTTGTATTCTTCGTTGCCTGTGTGATTTGGATTAGAGGCTCTTCTTTCTTGTCCTACTCTTGCTGCTGCTGCTGTACGGTGATGTCCGTCTGCAACGTAAAGTGCTGGAATTTCTTTTTCAAATATTTCTTCTATTCTTGCAACTGTTTTTTCATCTTCTATTACCCAGAAAGTGTGTCCAAAGCCATCTTCTTTTGCAACGAAATCATATACTGGTTTTTCGTTCTTTACGATGTTTTCTACTATTTGGTCAATTTCTTGGTGTGCAGGATATGCAAAGAAAACAGGTTCTACGTTTGCGTTTGTTATGTTTACGTGAATCATTCTATCGTCTTCTTTGTCTTTTCTTGTAAGTTCGTGTTTTTTGATTACGTTGTTGAAGTAATCATCAACGTGTGCACAGCCTACTATACCATATTGTGTTCTTCCGTCCATTGTTTGGGCGTAGATGTATAGTTTTGCTTTGTCGTCTTTTACTAACCAACCTTTTTGTTTGAAGTCATTGAAGTTTTCTACTACTTTATCGTAAACTTCTTGTGAGTGTTCGTCTATTCCTTCTGCAAGATCGATTTCTGCTTTTGTTACGTGAAGAAGTGAATATTGGTTTCCGTCAGCTTCAACCCTTGCTTCTGCTGAATTCATTACGTCGTATGGACGAGAAGCTAATTGTGCTGCAATTTCTACAGGAGGTCTTAATCCTCTAAATGCTTTTACTCTTGACATTATCTTTAATTTTATTGTTAATAATTCTTAAAACTTTTGCAAATATATGCTTTTTTTTTATATTTGCAGTTTATTTTTAGATAATTTGATTTTGAAAATAGCATTAAAACTAAAAAGATATTTTTTCGCAGTCCTTATTTTAGGGTTGTTTTGTGCTTGTTCTACGGCGAAAGATAAATGGATAAATCGTCAGTATAACAGTATTGTGGCTCATTACAATGCTTGGTGGAACGGCAATCAGGCTTTGAAAGAAGGAATTAAAAGTCTTGAACAAGCACATAAGGATAATTACACTGAAATATTACCTATTTTTAAACTCGGAACAAAGGAAAATGCCACAGCAATCAAGTCTAATACCGATAGAGCAATAGAAAAAGGTAGCAAGGTTATTCAAAAATATTCTATGAAGTTCTCTGGGGTGGAAAAAAATCCTCAAATAGATGATGCTTACTTGTTAATGGGGAAGGCTTGCTTCTATGCACAAGATTATCCCGCAGCTTTGGCTACATTTAATCTTTTGATTGCTCAATACAAAGATAAGAAAGAAAGTTACGAGCCAATGATTTGGTTAGCCTTAACTCAAAGTAGAATGGGGAATAGTAGCGAATGTGATATTTTATTGGACCAAGTAAAGAATAAAATAGATGAAGGCGTGGCTCCAAAAAAGTTACGCAATTTTATGAATTTGGTTTACGCTCAAAATGCTTTAAGTCAAGGAAAGAATGCTTTGGCTTTGGAATATTTTGCCAAGAGGAAGTTTTCTTTTGAAAAGGAATTGAATACTCGAATAATGTTTATTCAAGGTCAAATTTATCAAAAGGCAGAGGATTATGAGCAAGCAACAAAATTCTTCAAGAAAACAGCACGCCGAGCAGGTGATTATGAAATGGAATTTGCATCTCGCTTGAATATTGCAATGTGTTATGACCCTAAGAAAAGCAATAGTCGTCCGATTATTTCACGTTTAGAAAAAATGTTAGAGGATAAGAAAAATATAGAATACAAAGATCAGGTATATTATGCGTTAGGTGAGGTTTATTTTAGAGATAAAAATGTTGATAAGGCTTGTTTGCAGTGGGAGGCAAGTTCTGCGGCTTCTACATCAAACAATTTACAAAAGATTACCTCGTGTTTAAGGGCCGCAAATACGTATTTTGATTTGTTAGAAAAGTATGAAAGGGCTCAAATGTACTATGACACTGCTCTTGCTGTGATGCCTAAGGATTATGATGGCTATAAAACAATTGAAAGCCGTCAAAAGGTTCTTACAAACTTAGTTACGAATTTGCGATGTGTTGAAAGATGGGATAGTTTGCTTGCAATGAGTGTGATGAGTGAGGCGGATTTGAACGCAAAGATAGATTCTTGCATTGCCGAATATAGACGTGTGCAAAAGGAAAAAGAAGAAGCGGCAAAAAAAGCACAGGCTTTGGCTGCAAGTATGGCAGGAATGACAAATTATTCGCAGTTTAACAATAGAAATTCTTGGTATTTCTACAATAGTAGTACGGTTCAAGTAGGTCAATTGGAGTTTAGACGTATTTGGGGCGAGAGAAAATTGGAGGATAATTGGAGAATAAGTCATAAAGAAAGCGAATTTGACTTCGATCAAATGGCAGAAATGTTTGATGAAGAGGGAAATCCAATTGATTCAACGACTGCAAAGGGTGGATCAAAAGCAAAAAACAACGACCCAGCATCAAGAGAATACTATACAAAAGACATACCTTTTTCACAAGGAGCAAAAGACACTGCTCACGCCGAAATAGCAGAAGCACTCTTAGCAGCAGGATATATTTACTATCAAGGGCTGAACAATTACGGTAAAGCAATAGAAACATTCTTAGAGTTGCATAGGAGATACCCTACGCATAAAAACGTATTACCTTCTTCTTATCACCTATATCGCCTTTACGACAAGATAGGTCAATATCCGAACTCTAATTTCTATAAAAACAAAATATTAAATGAATATCCCGACAGTGAATTTGCTATGATGATAAACAATCCTGACTATTGGGACGAATTGGCTAAAAACAATCAAGAAGCAGAAAAGCTTTATGCAGATGTGTATAATACATATCTAAAACACAAATATGAAGAAACAATAACAAAGAGCCAACATGTTATAGATAGTTTAAAGATTGGACCATATATTCCAAAATTGCTTTATGTACAAGCCTTAGCAAAGGGAAGAATTTATGGAATTGACACCTTGGCTATGGATTTGAATCTTATACTTCATAATCATACTGAAAGCGAGATTGCTCCTATGATAGAGAGTCAATTAAAACATTTAGCCTCTGCTTATCCTGATGGAAAAATTGATTTGACTTATACTCCTAAAACAAAGGAAGAAGTTTCTGATTCAAAAAAAGAAAATGAAAAAACAAAGAAAGAAAACACCGAAGATGAAAATGTAAACAAGGATGATATACTTGACGCAGAAACATTGGTGTTTAGGTATAGAGATATGAAACATTACTATGTTTTACTGTTTGATGAAGACAAGATTGATGCGTTAGAATTAGAACGAAATATAAATGCTTATAATGATAGAGAGTTTGCAGGCTCAAATCTTACTACAATGGCAATGTTATTTACTATGACAAAACAATTAGTTAGAGTAAAAGAATTTGCGAACAAAGAACAAGCAATGCAATACTATAACGCAATGCAATCAGATGCTTCTCCGCTTGCTCCGTACAAAGAAAAAGGATTTGAACATTTTGTAATTTCAACACAAAACTATCCAACATTTTTCAATAGACAAAATATTCAAGCATATTTGAAGTTCTTTAAATTGATGTATCTTAATAATTAAAAATTAATATGAAACAAAGTCATTTATTATTCTACTTTTCAAAACTCAGCATATTTGCAATGTGTATTTGTTTCGTTGCATTGTTTGCAAGATTCTTTGTGCCTATTGAGTTTTTGAGTGAAAACTTACCCTATTACATTGTTATGTTTTATGTTTTTACAGCCTTGTGTTACGTATTCTTATACAAAAACAGAAAAACTAACTTTGTGCCGACATTTATGATTACTAAAGTTTTAAAGTTTATAGTTTATCTATTTGCTTTGGTTATAGTATTTCTGTTAGACATTGAAACAAATGTTAAATTTGCAGTTTCGTATTGCGTGATTTTCTTTTTGTTTTTGATTTTCGATACAATAACAATCAATCAACTATCAAGAAGACAAGTAGAAGAAGAAAAACAGTTAAAAAATCAAGATAAAAATGAAGAATAAAGACATTAAAAAACACGTAGCATTATTATTTTTGGCTACATTGGTGTTTTGCTCTTGTCAAGAAGAGTTTCCACAAGACGATTTAATCGAAGGTAAATGGAAATTGGAAAGTGTTGTGAATGATCCAAACGCTTTGGAATGTGAAAAGCAAGCATATTTTGAATATACAAAATATGTGTATGAGGCTTCTGAGAGAAAACTTCTTAAAGTGAACTATTGCGATATTCCAGAAGACGCAGAAATACAAGAACCGATAGTTGTAGAAAATTATTATTCAATAGTAGAAGATACGCTCGTTATTATAGATGAAAAACGTGATACAAAAAAATATGTAATTGAGCATATCAATAAAGAAACTATGACATTGGTTGATAAATATAATAATCCTACAAATTACGTTAGAGTAAAAGAATAAAAACTCTTTGAATTGGAAAATTGGGGTCTTTGGGGATTATTCTTAGGTAGTTTTTTAGCCTCCACAATCATACCATTTTCTTCGGAAGCCTTACTTTTAGGGGCAATAGCCATTGGAGAAAATATTTGGTTGTGTGTTTTTGTTGCAGCAGTAGGTAATAGTTTAGGAGGAATTGTTTCGTTTTATTTAGGACGTTTAGGAAAATGGGAGTGGTTAGAAAGATTCTTTAAAGTAAAGAGAGAAAAAATAGAAAAAACCAAAGACAAAATTAGCCGATTCAAAACAATAGCAGCTCTTTTCGCTTGGTTGCCCATAGTAGGAGATTTAATTGCTATAACATTAGGCTTTATGAGATTTTCCCCTCTTTTATCTTGTTTACTTATGTCAATAGGGCGTTTTGCAAGATTTGCAGTTGTGGGAGGATTGCTAAGTTTGGTTTAAAACAAAAAAAGAAAAGAAATGAATTGTAAAACAAAAAATATAATAATACTTTCGTTGTTGATTTTGCTTCCTTTCTTTGCAAAATCGCAAGAAATGTATGTGGAAGATAGTTTAGAGTTTGAAATAGGAGTCTTGCGACTTGAAATAGATAGGTTGCAAGAAGATATAACTAACCTCAATGAAAGAAACGAAAGACTTCGCAATAGAAATAAAGAATTATTGCTTAGAAACGATACACTCTTAGTTGTAAACAAAGAAATTCAACAACAATTACAAGAAAAAAACGCCTTGTTAGAAGATAAGATAAAACTCTTGCAACAAAAAGAAATTCTCTTTGCCGAAAAAGAACAAGTATATAAAGAAGCAATAAGTACTTCAAACGTAGATAAAGCAAAAGTTGAAGGATTGTTAGAGGCAAAAAATGCAAACTTAGAGGGCAAAGACAGAGAGATTCAATTGCTGCAAAAAAATATTAACGAAAAAGAAAATTACATCTCAACCAAAGACCAACAGTTGCAAAACATTTCGGCAGAAAGAGATAAATATTTCAGAATGTCGGACACGTTAAGAGAAAAACTTAAAGCTGCCGAAATTATCATTATGCAAAGAGAAGAAGAGTTGAAATACACTCGTCAAAGAGCAGAAGCAGCCGAAGAAAAAGTAACCTTAGCCACAAATCGTAAGAAAAAAGTAAGAGTAATTCAAGGAATGGCGATGAGACTCTATCCAACGCCAGAATGGACCATACAACCAAGAGTCTCAACTAACGGAGTAACACAAAATACTATACTAAACAAAAACTCAGGTAGTGTAGATTTTGATTTAGTCGTAGGAGCCTCAATGATGCTTTATGATTTAACAAGACCAAATAGCAAATTTTCGCAAGATATTGGCCTTTACGTAGGATTTGGAGGCAATAACCTTTTCAAAAACTTTTATGTAGGACCGTCTTACAAGTTTTTAGATTTCTTTCACCTTGCAGCAGGTGTAAATATTGCACAATACGAAGTGCTTGCAGATGGATGGAGTGAAGGAGATGTGCTTCCTGATGGTTGGGCAATACAAACAACAAGAGAATGGAAAGTTACAGCCTTTATTTCCATAAGTTTCGACCTTGATTTTATTTCTTACATTGGCAAAAAATAAGACTAAAAGATGAAAATCCTAATAAAAAACGTCTTACTTGGCGAAGAAAGAGTAGATATATTAGTAAACGAAAACCTAATAGAAAAAATAACCTCAAAAATAGAAGACAAAGAAGCCGAAGTCTTTGATGCGAGCAATTTAGCCGCACTACCAGCATTCTATAATATGCACACACATTCTTCAATGACACTTTTGCGAGGATTTTGCGAAGACTTGCCCTTATTTGATTGGCTAAACAATATTTGGAAAAAAGAAGCAGAACTTTCCTCCGAAGATATATATAACGGAACACGCCTTGCAATTCTTGAAATGATAAAAAGCGGAACGGTTTTCTTTGCCGATATGTATTGGCATCACGCTTCAATCATAAAAGCCGTAGAGGAAATGGGAATAAGAGCCAATATAGGCATTTGTTTTATGAATTCCCTTGGCAGGAAAACAATAGATGAATGTTTTGATTATGCAAAAAACAAAACCTTTTCTCAAAATTCTTTACTAAGTCTTTCAATCGCACCGCATGCAATATACACTTGCGATAGAAAATTATACGAAGAATGTTATCGTTTTGCAAAAGACAATGATTTAATCTTTCATACACATCTTTCAGAAACGCAAAAAGAAGTAGAAGACTCATTAAAAGAAAACGGATTAAGACCTGTGGAATACTTAAACAGCCTTGGAGTGCTTGATGATAAAACCTTGCTTGCTCATTGTGTTCATTTATCGGAAAAAGAAGCCGAAATACTTTCACAAACTCGCTCAACCTTGGTGCATAACCCTTGTTCAAATATGAAACTCGCCTCAGGAGTGTTCGATTCTCGTCAAGCAAGAAAATATAACTGCAACATAGCACTTGGAACAGATGGAAACTCTTCAAATAACAATCTTTCAATGATAGAGGAAATGAAAATAGCTTCCTTGCTTGCCAAAGTGCATTACTTAGACAGCGAAGAAGGAAACTCAAACCAAGTATTTCAATGGGCAACCAAAAATGGAGCAGAAGCAGTCGGCATAAATGCAGGAGAAATCAAAGAAGGAAAATTGGCTGATATTGTATTTGTTAATCTTAATGATGAAAAAATGATTCCAAACTACAATACTATCTCAAATCTTATTTACTCTGCCGACACAAAGTGCATAGATAGCCTAATGTGTAATGGAAAATTCGTAATGAAACACCAATATGTAGAAGGGGAAGAAGAAATAATAGAAATAGCACAAAGATATAAATAAAAAATGAAAAAAGTATTAGCATATTTTCTTTTTATAACACTAAGTTTTCTTTCTTTTAGTCAAGGAAAAGAAAGCATAGAATGGGTAAAAGTAGAAGGCGGAAGTTTTCTTATGGGCTGTGAGAAAACAGAGGCTGACTGTTATCCCGATGAAGAGCAACATAAAATCACTCTTTCTTCTTTTTTCATTTCAAAATACGAAATAACCGTAGCACAATACAGATATTACTGCAATCAAACAGGCAAATCAATGCCACAAGAGCCTAATTTTGGTTGGCAAGACAATGCTCCGATAGTAAATATCACTTGGCAAGAGGCAAAAGACTATGCAAAATGGGCAGGAGGTAGGCTTCCCTCAGAAGCAGAATGGGAATTTGCAGCACGAGGAGGTAATAAAAGTAAAGGATTTAAATATTCAGGAGGCGATAACCCTTTGGAAGTAGGTTGGTGTTATGAAAACTCCGAAAAAACTACTCATCCCGTAGGCGAAAAACTACCAAATGAATTAGGACTCTATGATATGAGTGGAAATGCTTGGGAATGGTGCGAAGATAATTATGATATATATTACTATAAGAAAAGTCCAGAAAAAAATCCCAAAGGTCCCGCAAAAGGAATAGGCAAAGTAAATCGTGGAGGTTGTTATAATTTTGATTATCACTTGATGAAACCCTCACATCGCAGAGGAAGCGGAGCCGAAAGCACAGGCACAGGCACAGGATTTAGAATTGCAAAATAAAAAAATAAAGATATGGAAAATTTTACAGATTATTTGTTTTGGAGTATTATTGTTCTAACAATAATATGTTTTGTTTTAGGCTGGCTTTTTGGTAAAAAGTTTGTTTTAAACAAAGTAAAAAAAAGAGAGTTCGCTGATACGGACATTGAAAATCAAATCAAACGATACGAAAAGAAACAAAAAATTTGGAGTTTCTTGTTGATTGCTTATTTGGTTGTGCAAATAGTGGTAAAAATCTCTCTTCACAGAGCAGGAGATGTTTACATCTATTCTTTAATGCCTATTTTTTCTTGGTTTGTATCATATTATGCAGCCATTTGTGGCTATTTAAAAAGTCTTAAATAAGGAAAATTTTCGTTGTTTGTAAGTCTATGAAAAAAACTCTAAGAAAAAAATAAAAAAAGCAAAGAAAAATTTTAAAAAATCAAAGAAAAAAAATAAAAAATCAAAGAAAATTTAAACACAAACGCAGAAAGCATAATTGCTCTCTGCGTTTTTCTTAAAGAAATGAGCGTTTACTCGTTTTTTATTTTATAATTTCTACGCTACGGCTTATGAAATTATCTAAGGCTTCGCCTTTTAATAGTCCTTGACCAAGAAGTGCAAGGTCTTTTAGTTGAGATAGGGTTTGAGTTTGTTTGTCTGCGTCTTTTTCTTCAAGGATTTGCGACATTATAGGGTGGTTTACGTTTACTACAAGGTTGTAATGTTCAGGCATATCTCCATAGAAAGACGCCATTCCGCCACCTCCCATTTCTGCCATTTCCTTCATTCTTCTCATAAACTCGTTTTGTGTTATTGAAAAAGGATATGCAGTTTGTTCAAGGCTTTCTGTTTGAACAGTAAACTTAGTTTTATCAACTATTGCTTCAACTAATGTTTTTAATTTATTAGTTTCTTCTTCTGAAAGTTTAGAAGGGATTACTTCATCTTTTTCTATTAGTTTTTCAATAGTGTCTGAGTCAATTCTTGCAAACTTAACATCTGTGAATTTATGCTCTAAGGTTTGTATGAAGTGATTATCTAAAATTCCGTCCATTAAAAGCACATCGTATCCTTTGTCTTTTGCTGCTTTTATGTAGGAGTATTGTTCGTCTATGTTGTTTGCATAAAGGTAAACTAACTTTTTGTTTTTGTCTGTTTGAAGTGCTTCAATTTTTGCTTTGTATTCTTCAAATGTAAAGTAGTTTGATTCTGTGTTTTTCAACTGACAAACCTTTGACATACGATCATAGAATTTTTCATCGCTAATCATACCATATTTTATAAAGATTGAAAGGTCGTCCCACTTCTTTATAAATTCGTCTTTGTCGTTTTTGTACATTTGTTCTAACTTTTCTGCAACTTTTTTAGAGATGTGAGAAGATATTTTCTTTACATTTCCATCGGCTTGCAAGTAAGAACGGCTTACATTCAAAGGAATGTCTGGTGAGTCCAATACTCCACGAAGAAGCATCATATATTCAGGAACTACACCTTCAACACTGTCGGTTACAAAGACTTGATTGCAGTATAATTGTATTTTATCTCTGTGTGGATCTATGTTTTTCTTTACCTTAGGGAAATAAAGTACTCCTGTAAGGTTGAAAGGATAATCTACATTCAAATGAATATGGAACAAAGGTTCATCAAAATTCATTGGATATAGTTCGTGGAAGAATTTATTGTAGTCTTCGTCTTTTAATTCGCTTGGTTTTTGTTTCCAAAGAGGGTTTGTGTTGTTGATTATTCTGTCTTTTTTTACTTCAACTCTTTTAGGTTTTCCTTCTTCGTCTTTTTCTGTTTCAGAATCTTCCCAATCTGTTTCTTGGCCACAACGAATTTCGATTGGCATAAACTTACAATATTTTTCTAAAAGAGAGATTATTCTGTGCTCTTCAAGAAATTCTGAGGATTCTTCATCAATATGCATTATGATTTCTGTTCCTCTTTCTGCTTTTTCTATTTCTTCAATTGAGTATTCTGTGCTTCCGTCACAGGTCCAACGCACTGCTTTTGCATCAGTAAAGGATTTAGTTTTGATTTCCACCAAATCACTTACCATAAATGAAGAAAAGAAACCTAATCCAAAGTGTCCGATAAGTCCGTTTGCTTCTAATTCGCTTTTTCCTTTGTATTTTTCAACAAATTCTTCTGCTCCTGAAAATGCAATTTGAGTAATATATTTTTCAACTTCTTCTTTGCTCATTCCAATCCCTCTATCAATTACCGATAAAGTCTTTTGGTCTTTGTCAATCTTTACATCTATTGTTAAATCGCCTAATTCTCCTTTAAATTCGCCCAAAGAAGCAAGTGTTTTTAACTTTTGAGTAGCATCAACTGCATTACTTACTATTTCTCTTAAAAAGATTTCATGGTCAGAGTAGAGAAATTTTTTGATAACAGGAAAAATATTCTCTGTTTTTACGTTTATTGTACCTTTCATATCTTTGTTTTATTTTAATATTTCTTCGTTTTATTTTAAAAAAACAAAGGAAAAATTTGTTCCAAAAGGCTTTTGCTGACAAATTGTCATAATATTTTGTTTATATTTGCAGAAAAAATTTTGCTATGGAAAACACTACAAAAGAAAATAGAAAGTATATTGGATTTTTTGGAAGAACAAATGTTGGAAAAAGTACGCTTGTAAACGCTCTAACAGGACAAAATGTTTCTATTGTTTCGCAAGAAAGAGGCACAACAACCGATGTGGTTAAGAAAAATATGGAATTGTTTGGTTATGGTGCGGTTGTTGTTGTGGATACTGCTGGCTTAGATGATGAAACCTTACTTGGAGAAAAGAGAGTTAAAGCTTCTTTGCACGCTCTTACTCAAATGGATTTAGCAGTTTTAGTTGTGAGCGAAAATAGGTTTGAAGAGTTGGAAGAATCTTTTGTTGAAAAATGCAAGAAATATGATATTCCTTGTGTGATTCTTTATAATAAGGCAGATATTTGCCCTGTGAGTGAGGAATTGAAAGAGAAAATTTCGCTTGAATTAAAGAATCATTCTTCTAAATCAATGCTTGAAGTTTCTAACCTTTTGTCTAAAACGCTAAAAGCAAAAGAGGGGGAGAAGAGAACACCACTTCAAGGAGTTGTAAAAAAGGGAGATGTTATTCTTTTAGTTACTCCTATTGATAGTGCGGCTCCTGCGGGACGTTTAATCTTACCGCAAGTGCAATTGATTAGAGATGTGTTGGACAAAGACTGCGTTTGCATTGCAGTGAAGGAAACAGATCTGGAAATGACTCTTAAAGAAAAAGGAATAAAACCAGATCTTGTAATAACGGATTCAAAGGTTTTTGAAATGGTTGATAAGATTGTGCCAAGGGAAATTAAACTTACAAGTTTTTCTGTTGTTTTGGCAAGAATGAAAGGAGCGTTTGAACAATATCTTAAAGGTACTCCGCATTTGGATAAGTTGAAAGATGGAGACAAAGTCCTTATGTTAGAAAGTTGTACTCATCAACCAACTTGTGAAGATATTGGAAGAGTAAAATTACCTGCTTGGATAACAAAATATACAGGCAAGAAATTGGAATTTAGTGCTGTTTCTGGACTTTCTGAAATAGAAACTCCGCTTACAGATTATGCAATGATAATTCAATGTGGTGGTTGCGTGGCTACTGCCTCTCAAATAAGAAATCGTCTTTTGCCTGCATTGGAAAATAACATACCTGTAGGTAATTATGGCTTAGTTATAGCCTATATTCATGGTATTTTCAATAGGGCAACTGAAATCTTTAAGTAAAAAATTTGGCAAGTATTATTAAAAACTGTAATTTTGACAAAAAAATAAGAGAAATGAAGAAATTATTTTCAATATTGTTTTTAACCCTTGTGTTTACTTCTTGCTCCAAGGTGCTATATACACATTATGATTATCAAGATGTTGTATATACTTATGCGAAACAAACAGAGCAATTACAAGATAAGGATTACAAGAATATGGCTAAGATTTTTGCTCCAATTGTTAAAGAACCCAAAGGAGAGAATCTTGTTGCTCCTCCTGGCTCTTACGCTGATTATGCTTATCTTATGTACAAGAGAGGCGACAAAGATGAGGCTAAAATCTACTTTGAAAAAGAGTATTTAACTTATCCCGAAAGTAAAACTTATATTCAGTCGTTAATGGAGAAATTAGGATTATGAAAAAGACAATAATATACATTGCAATTTTAACTGCCTTTTTAGGTAGCAGTTGTTCGCTTTTAGAAAAGTTTAAAAAAGAAGAATCAGAGCCACAACTTTCAACAGAAGATGTGATACAAATGGTAATGAATCAGCAAACTGCTCCTGTAAAGGATACAACCGTAACAAAATTAAGTGAAAAAGAACAAAAAGAATATAAGAAAGAATTGGAAAAACAAATGGAGGAAGGTGAGGAGAAAGAGCCGAATTGGGTGAAAAGAACATGGCGAAAAGTTTTTCCAAAGAAAGTAGAAAGAGAAATTAAATATCCTGAAATCTACAAGGAAAAACCAAAGACTATAATGGTGGTTTATCCTTGGAATAGAAGTAAAGAAAAATTTGCCGATGAGATGTTTTACTCTGCAATTTGTGAAGAATTGACTTTAAAAGGATATTATGTTTTGCCTGCTTTGCCTATGTTAGATGAGTTTAAGGCCGATACATTGTTTTCTTCACAATATTTCAAGAAAGAAGATACTAAGAAATTGCAAGCAAAATATGGAGTTGATGCGGTTTTGTATGTAACAGTTTACACAGTAAAGAAAGATTGGTGGACAACTAATGTGAATATGAATGCTCAATATGACTTGATTTCCGCAAAGACTAATGAGATTCTTTTCTCTCGTCATGCCGATTTCAACTATGATTCTCAAATGCCAACAAAGAAAAAAGATAAGAAAAGCCTAATTGAAGATGCAAAAGAAAATCATTATCTTGGTATTTGTCAACAAATGCAAAGATATGCTTTCTTAGATTTACCGATAGGGCCATATCACAAGGATTATCTTTTAGATCAAAAGAAATTTTCCCATAAAAACGATATGCGTTACAAGGTTAATGTAAAACCAAGTTAAGAATGGCAAAAGAAAAAACAGCATTCTTTTGTAAAGAATGTGGTGCAAAATCTGCTGTTTGGATAGGAAAATGTCCTCAGTGTGGAGCTTGGAATTCTTATGAGCAGGAAGTATTGCATAGAAGTGGTAAAAAAACATTGACTTCAAAGCAAAGTCCAATTATTTTAATGAGTCAAATTGTTTGTACTAATGAACAGAGAATTGACTTAAAGAATGAGGAGTTTAATAGGGTGTTAGGCGGAGGATTGGTTTTAGGTTCTGTTGTTCTTATGGGCGGAGAACCTGGAATTGGAAAGAGTACGCTTTTGCTTCAAACGGCTTTGAATTGTAATGATAAGAGAGTACTTTATGTAAGTGGAGAAGAGAGTGCTCAACAAATAAAAATGCGTTCGGAACGAATCAATAAAAACAATGGAAATTGCTATGTTCTTATTGAAACCGAGGTTGAAAATATTGTAGAAAAGGCAAAGGAAGTAGAACCTCAAATAATAATTATTGATTCTATTCAAACAATGACTACACTTGATATAGATTCTTCGGCAGGTAGCATTTCGCAAATCAGAGAGTGTACTTCGGTGCTTTCTTCTTTTGCAAAACAAAATTCTATTCCTATAATAATTGTAGGACACATAACAAAGGATGGAAGTATTGCGGGACCTAAGGTTTTGGAACATATTGTTGATGTGGTTTTGCAGTTTGAGGGCGATAGAAATTATGGATATAGAATACTGCGTTCAATAAAGAATCGTTTTGGCTCAACAAACGAATTGGGTATTTTTGAAATGCAATCATACGGACTAAGAGAAGTTAGCAATCCTTCTGAAATTCTTTTGTCAAATAGTGATCAATATCTTTCTGGTACAGCAATTGCGGCAACGCTTGAAGGTTCTCGTCCTATGTTTATAGAGACTCAGGCTTTGGTTGCTAATTCTTATTATGCCTCTGCTCAAAAAAGTTCAACAGGATTCGACCTTAGAAGACTTAGTATGTTGCTTGCAGTTTTGGAAAAGAAGGTTGGTGTAAAAATAAGCAATAAAGATGTGTTTCTAAACATAGCAGGAGGGTTGAAAGTCTCGGACCCCGCAATAGATTTAGCTGTTATAGCAAGTCTTATTTCCTCAAATGCCGATATTTCTATTTCATCGAAACATTGTTTTGCAGCAGAAGTTGGATTAAGTGGAGAATTGCGTCCTGTTGTTAAAATAGAACAAAGAATAGCAGAAGCAAATAAATTGGGATTTGAGAAAATCTATATTAGTAAATATAATTTGAAATCATTAAATCTTAAAAACCTCTCCACAGAAGTGGTAGCCTTAGGCAAAATAGAAGAAATAATAAAAGGAGAGAAGTGTATTTTTTAAAAACTTCTCTCCTTCCTATTTTTAATTTACACTAAAACGGTAAATCATCTGCTTGTGAATCGAACGGATTGCTGTTATCCATAGGCATTGCATTGTTATTTGGAGTTGGATATACAGGTGGAGGAGTAGGTTGTGGCATTTGTTGTTGTGGATATGCAGGTTGTGTCATTTGAGGTTGGTAAACAGGTTGCTGCATTGGTTGATTATAAACAGGTTGTTGAGGATATGCTGGTTGCATTGGCTGTTGTGGATAAGTAGGTTGTTGAGTAAATGCTTCAACTCTAAAACAACGTAAATCAGTATACCAACGTCCTTCGTATTCTCTTGATTCAGCAGAGAATTGAACTCTCAAAACACTTCCTAATGCGAAAGGTTTAATCATATCAATTCTCTCTCCAAATAATGTAAAGGCTATTTTCTTTGGATATTGTTCTTCTGTTTCAATAACAAAACCGCCTCTTTTCCAAGCACCTCTTTCAGTTTGTCCTGATTGCTCAGGTAAAATTGCAATTAACTTTCCTATTGCTTCCATATATTTATTTTTTTATTTATTTTATTCTTTTACTTTTAACCATTTATCTAACCAATCAAAGAAATTTCTTTGCCAAAGGATTCCGTTTTGTGGTTTTAATACCCAGTGAGTTTCATCAGGGAAATAAAGATAGCGTGCAGGAATATCTCTAATCACAGCAGCGTTGTATGCAGCCATACCTTGTGAGGCAACAATTCTAAAATCAAATTCAGAATGTATTACCATTAAAGGAGTATCCCATTTATCTACAAATAGGTGAGGAGAGTTTGCGTATGATTTTTGGGCGGTTTTATTATCTTTTTCCCAATATGCTCCACCTAAATCCCAATTTACAAACCACATTTCTTCGGTTTCAAGATATTGTTGCTCTAAATTAAACATTCCGTTGTGAGCAATGAAACATTTAAAACGTTTGTTGTGATTTCCAGCAAGCCAATAAACAGAGAAACCTCCAAAACTTGCTCCAACAGCACCAAGATGTTCTTTATCAACGTAAGGTTCTTTTGAAAGTTCATCAATAGCAGTTAGATAATCTCTCATACATTGTCCACCATAATCACCACTTATTTGCTCGTTCCATTCTTGTCCAAAACCAGGAAGACCTCTTCTGTTAGGAGCAACAACGATATATCCGTGAGAAGCCATGATTTGGAAATTCCAACGATAAGACCAGAATTGAGAAACAGTAGATTGAGGACCACCTTCGCAATAAAGAAGTGTTGGATATTTCTTTGTAGAATCAAAATCAGGAGGATAAATCACCCAAGTGTGTAAATCTTTTCCGTCAGTGGCTTTTAACCAACGTTCTTCTACTTTTCCCCATTTTACCTCAGCCATTAACTCATCGTTTACAGTAGAAAGTTTTGTTTCTTTTTGAGTTTTTTCATCAATACTCCAAATTTCATTAGGGTGAGACATGCTCATTTTTTCTCCAATCAATGTTCCGTTATTTGCAAGTGAAACAGAAGTGTAGTCATGTACGCCAGATGTTATTTGTTTGATAGCTTTGTCTTCAAGATTGATTTTATAAATATTATCAACTGCATAATGATCAGAAACAAAGTAAATCCATTTTCCATCTTCTGAGAAAGTTAATCCTCCAACATTTTGATCAAAATCAGCGGTGTAATACTCTGCTTTCTTTGTTTCAAAGTTATAAACCATTAAACGAATTTTGTCAGCTTCATAACCATCTCTTTCCATACTTTCCCAAGCAAGAAGTTTTCCATTAGGAGAGAAAACAGGATTTTGATCATAACCCATCATTCCTTCTGAAAGGTTTTCGGTAGTTTGTTTTTCGATATTGTATAAATAAATATCAGAATTAGTAGAGAAAGCGTACTCTTTTCCAACTTTCTTTCTGCAAGTATAAACAATAGACTTGCTATCAGGAGACCAAGTTATTTGTTCCATTCCTCCCCAAGGACGCATAGGAGATTCGTATTCTGTGCCTTCAAGCAAGTTTTTGCCCTCTAAAACTTTTCCGTCTTTATAATCTGCAACAAAAGGTTGAGGAATTGCATCTACCCAATTGTCCCAATGTCTGTAAGCTAAGTCATCGTTTACTCTACCTGTTGTTTTGTCCAATCCTTCTTTCAAATAAGCATATTTATCTTGCTTAGGAATAGCTCTTACATAAACAACCTTTGTTCCATCAGGAGAATAAGAAAAACCTTCTAAATCACCTTCTTTGAAATTAGAGATTTGTGTTCTATTACTACCGTCTGGATTCATTTCATAAATGTTTACGCCGTTTTCATCTGCATAAATGAAGCCGATTTTATCGCCTTTTGGATTCCAAATAGCATTCCATTCACTTGAAGCAGTAGTTGTAAGACGCTTAACATTCTTTCCGTCAATGTCCATTACATAAATTTCAGCATTTCCTTTGTTTTTCTCAATGCTGTAATAAGTTAAGGTATATAGAATCTTGGTTTTATCTGGCGAAAGAGAAACTTCTCCAATTCTTCCAAAGCTCCAAAGAACCTCAGGAGAGAGTTTGCCATCTTTTACCTCTATATTTGGTTTGTCTATAACATCAGCATCAGCCGAAGTTCGCTTTTTGCAACCCCAAACAATAAACAAGGCTGCCAAAGAAAGAATAATTAACTTGTTTTTCATCTCTAAAATATTTTTTTATTGAATCGGCAAAATTACAAAATTATATTTGATAGTAAAAATACTTCTTTATTTCTTTTGAAAGGAAAGAACTATCTAATTGATCCGAAGCATCACATATTTCTTTTATGCTTCCGTCTTTGAAAAGTATGTTAATCTTTGTGTCTTTAAAGTTATAAGCTTTGTTGTGCAACTCATCAGAATTTGTAAAGTAGCGAATTTCCTCCTCAGAGGTGTATTTACAAATATTTTTTATTTCTTCCACCGAGAAAGGAGAGTCTTTGATTATGATTTTTCCAAGTTTGCGGTTAATAAGATTAGAAGCTAAGGTGCTCAAAATCTTATCTTGATGTTTCGACCATACCTTTACAGCACTCCAAACATCAGAATCGTCAAGCAAAAGAAAATGTTCCAAAGCCTCTTTATTCTCTTTTGGCTGCGAACCATTGTTTAAGAAAAAGAAAAGATGCTCGCTAAGTGGCAATTGCTCAAAAAACAACTTTCCTTCTTTTTGTAAATCACTTGCACGCAAGAGAACTTTTGCTAAAAGATTGTCTGCCGCAACAACAGTCTTGTGCATATAAACTTGCCAATACATTAAACGCCTTGAAATAATGAATTTCTCAATAGAATAAATGCCTTTTTGGTCTATAACAAGCTCATTGTTCTCTACATTAAACATTTTAAGGATTCTTTCCGTGCCTATAATTCCCTCACTCACACCTGTAAAAAAACTATCCCTTGTAAGATAATCCAAACGGTCGGTATCAACTTGCGAAGAAACCAATTGATGAAGGAATTTTCTTGGATAAGAATCCGAAAATATATCAATTGCAATCAAAGACAAGGAATTCTTTTTCATCAACTCCAAAGAAACCTCCTCGTGCGAAGAAGAAAAAAACACATGCTCCAAACAATGAGAAAAAGGCGAATGACCGCTATCGTGAAACAAGATTGCCGAAAGAGCAGAGGTGTATTCCTCCGAAGAAATCTCTACATTCTTTTGACGAAGCACATCTAATGCCTCACACATCAAGTGCATAGCCCCCAAAGAGTGAGCAAATCTTGTGTGTTCTGCACCCGGATAAACCAAATTACTTAATCCCAATTGCTTAATTCTTCTAAGCCTTTGTATTTCACTTGTTTGAATCAAATCAAACAAATCCTCATTAGGAATATTTATAAATCCATAAACAGGATCATTGATAATCTTTTTCTTATTCAAAGTTGCCATACTGCAAAGTTAAGAAAAAAACATTAAAAACGAAGCCTTGGTAGAAAATAAAATACTTTCACCACAAGTTAAGCCCAAATGCTTGCGATATTTTCAACTTTAAGATTTCTAATCGCAAATTTTTAAAAAATAAGCCCTTAACTAAAAACCACAAAATCAAAGACTTAACTTTTTAAAGCCCTAAAAACGCCAAAAAAGTCTTTG
>CALEFF010000025.1 GCA_937876865.1 uncultured Bacteroidales bacterium
AAAATGTACAGGCAACGGTTCAAACAAACGTTGCAGTGGCTGGCAACCATGGCGCGACCTGCGCAGTCCATCAACAGAATACCCCAGCTGGCAGGCCGCCGCATCCGCATGCTGTCGCGCCAAAGGTCTGCGATAAACCAAGGTTCAGTAAAAAAAATCCCGCAATCGCGGGATTTTTTAATATGAAAAAATTTCTTATTATTCTTCAATCCAAACCAATGCACGACCAGCAGGTGCATTATCTGATGGTCGCTCGATAGGAACAGAATTAGCCATTAAATCTACGTACGTACGATTCGGAACCTGTTGTGCAACATTAGACACAGTTGTGTCAGCGGTGCCTGTACCACCAGTTACCGGCACATCTTCTGCAAATGCAGCGCCACAAAACAAGCAAATAATCCCAACAAGTAACAAACGCATTCTTTTCTCCTTTGTTGAATCTATTATATCATGCATTTTCGCTGCAGAAAGTCAAGAAGAACCTAAGAAAGAAACTTTTTCTCCTGCGTGCAAATATTCTTTTGTTACGCCTAAAAATGCTTCAAACGCTTTTTGAGCATCTGTTTTTGACATTCCAGCTCTTTCAGCCATTTTGTCAGTAAATTCTTTTTTTGTCATATCTATTTGGTTTTTAATTTGTTGATTTATAAACGTTGCAAATGTAATTATTTTTAAAATATCAACAAAATTTTTTAAAGAAAAAAATCTTTTTTTCTTTGTTTTTTTTAATTTTTTCTTTGTTTTATTTTTTTATTTCTAAGACTTCTGAGGTTAGTTTCAATCCTTTGATTAACTCTTTTGCTGGCATTCGTTTTTTTCCGCTTAATTGTAAATCAAACAGTTGAACTAATCCATCTTGACAACTAACGGTTATTGTTTCTTTGTCTTGAATTTTGAAAATACCACATTGTGTGGATTGATTTTCTTTTGGTAAAAATTTTGCTTTAAAAACTTTAAATTGATAGATTTTACCGTCTATTTTATCTATAAATTGCGTTGTTGCAGCGGGATAAGGACTCATTCCACGAATTAAATTTATAATTTTTTCGCCTTTTTCATTCCAATTTATAGATGTGGTTTCCTTGAAAATTTTTGGTGCAGGTTTTAAATTCTCACTTTGAGGTTGTGAAATTGTTTGAAGATTTGGCAAAAGTAGTTTTTCTATTGTTCTTTCAATCAAAGGAAATGCTTTTTCCATCATTTCATCGTGCAATTCTCCTGCTGTGGTTTCTTCCCCTATTTCAATGGTTTCTTGTAATAAGATTTCTCCTTCATCGGTTTTTTCGTTCAAAAGGAATGTTGTCATACCTGTTTGTGTTTCTCCATTGATGATTGCCCAATTTATTGGTGCTGCTCCACGATATTGTGGCAAGAGTGAGGTATGTAGATTGAACGTTCCGTATTTTGCAAGACTGTAAATGCTTTTTGGAATCATACGATAAGCCAACACTACTTGAATATCGGGTTGTAAGGCTGTGATTTGGTCAATAAAAGTTTGTTCATTGAGTTTTGTTGGTTGAAATAGTGGTAGATTATTATTGAGTGCGTATTGTTTTACGGGAGAATAATTTATTTTTTGTCCTCTGCCCGATGGTTTATCGGGCTGAGTAACTACTGCAATTATGTTATATTTATTTGAATGAAGTTGTTCGAGTTGGTATGCTGCAATTTCTGGTGTGCCGTAAAAGATTATTTTTTTGTTTTTCATAGTGCAGCCATTTTTAATGCAGTGATAGCGGCTTCAATTCCTTTATTACCGTGTTTTCCTCCACTTCTATCGATTGCTTGTTGCAAATCATTTGTTGTAAGCACTCCAAAAATAACAGGAATTTCTTCTTTTAATTGTAATTGCATTATTCCGTTGGCAACAGCGTCACAAATAAAATCAAAATGACGTGTTTCGCCTTGAATAACACAGCCCAAACAAATGATAGCACTAAATCTTCTGTTTTTTTCTAATAGTTTTGCTGCTCCAAATGGAAGTTCAAAACTTCCCGGAACGTGTATGATGTCGATATCTTTTTCATCTACATCATATTTCAAAAGAGTGCTTACTGCACCTTCTAATAAACTATCTGTAATTTGACTATTCCATTCAGAAACTACTATTCCGAATATTTCTTTTTCGCCCGAGGGCACTTCGTCTTGATTGTATGACGAAAGATTTTTAAGTTGTGATGACATAATTTTATTTAATTCTTATTTTGGTTTTTTCTTTCAATGTTGGTGTTTTTATATTGGGATTCATTTTTTTTAGGGATTCCAATGGTATCTTAAAGCGTTTGGCAATGTCTTTTAGTTTTTCTCCTTTATTTGCTACAATAAATTGTTGTCCTGCTTTGGTTGATGTGTCTTTTGCTAGTGCTTTTACATCGTATTGTGGTATTTCCCCCGATTTAATCTTTTTTCTTTCTTTTGCAATCAAGGTTGAAGGAGAAATATATGGCTTGTTTTCAAAACATTTATCCACTTTTGAAAGTTTTGATTTTTGAGTTTTTTTATTAGCTTTTTGTTGTGAGGATTCTACTCCAAAATATGTTTTATCTATTCTTAGAAATGATGTTTTTATGCTATAAGTTTCTAAATCAAATATCCATTCGGGGTCAAAGCAAGCATACATTAGTCGACATTCAAAATGAAGGTGTGGACCGGTTGAACGACCTGTGCTTCCGCCTAAACCAATGACATCACCTGCTTTTACTTCTTGTCCTACCTTTACGTTGATTTTTGAGAGATGTCCATAAAGGGTTTCAAGATTGTTGTAATGGCGAATAACAATACAATTACCGTATCCTCCATTGTATTTTGCTAAACGAACAACTCCGTCAAAGGCTGCGTGAATCGGGTCGCCTGTGTTGAGAGCTATGTCAATTCCTGAGTGAGGTCTACCCCAACGCCAACCGTATGAGGAACTTTTTCGTTTTTTTATTGGAAAACAAAAGTTTTGTCCTTTATCGGGATTTATCAGTCTTAATACTATTTCATCGGGTACGTCTTTGAATGAGAAATTTGGTACTTTAACTCTCTCATTATACCATGTACTTTCGTAAAGTGTGGAAGAGGGTATTTTAGTATTATTAGATGTGTATGTGGATTTTACTTTTGTTTTTGCATCCTCTGTTTTAGTTAAATCTATCTTTGCATTTTCTTCTTCTTTTTGTTGTTGTTTTTGTTGTGGTTTAATGGTGTGAATATAGTAAAGAGAGTCTGCAAAACGCCTTGAAGCAGATTTTTCTTTTTTCTCATTGTTTTGAGCAAAGGAAACAACGCTTAATAAAAGTATGATTAGATATAAAATTAGTTTTTTATTATTCATTTATTTTTTTCTTTCTTTTTCCCGCTGATTCTATGCCTAATTGTTGGCGGTATTTTGTGATTGTTCTTCTTGAAAGAGTGAATCCTTGTTCTGATAGTTGATTTTCTATTTCTTGGTCTGTGAATGGTGAAAGCTTATCTTCGTTCTCTATTAGTTCTTTTATGATATTGCGAATTGAGTTTGAGGAAATAGTTTCCCCATCTTTGTTTTCAATGGATTTTGTAAAAAGTGTTCTTACTTTAAAAGTGCCAAAATGTGTTTGCATATACTTATCGTTAGACAAACGAGAAAGTGTGGATTCGGAAAAACCTGTTCGTAGTTTTATGTCTTCGTATTTCATTGGACGAAGCCTCATTACATCTCCTTCTTGAAAATATTCTTCTTGGTAAGCAATTATTTCTTTAACAAAAGTATCGAGTGTTTGAGCTCTATTATTGTATGCAGCAATGAAAAGTTCAGCTGCTTCTATTTTATCTTTTAGAAATTTTATTGTTTTTTTGTCTTGTTGTTTTGATGTTTCCAATTTCTCTAATAGTCTTTTACTTTCTTGATTGACTTGAAGCGTTCTATTCGATATTTTATTGAGTTTGTATTTTATTTTGCCATCACTATTCCAAACTGTTATGTCTGGAATTATGTAATGTTCTTTTTCTTGTGTGTATTCTATGTTTCCTGGTGAAAGTTCAAGACTTTGAATTAGTTTAAAGGCCTCTCCTAACTCTTCTTTACTACAAGAAAGTTTTTGTTGTAGCCTCTGAAAATCTTTTTTACAAAATTCTATCCAAAAATCCGATATAATTTTTTTTGCAAGTTTTAAAGATGGATTGTTGTTTCCAAGTCGCAAGAGTTGTAGGCTAAGACATTCTTGATGACTTCTTGCTGCTATTCCTGCTGGTTCAAAGTTTTGTATTATTTTTAGAACTTTTTCTATTTGTGAAATTTCTATTTCTTGTAAAGTTTCAAAATAAATGTCATCTGCTATTGCACCTAAATCTCGTGTTAAATAGCCTCTTTCATCTAAATTGCCAATTAAAAACTCTCCTATTTGATATTCTTTTTCTGTTATATTGCTTAGGTGAAGTTGATCTATTAAATCTTCCGCTAAGGTTATAGGTGTAGGTGTGTTTATGCCGATTTGATCTTTGTCAGCAAAATTTCTTATATCTAAATTTTTATATGATGAGGAATACCAATGAGTTGAATAATCTCCTTCCTCTTCTTCAAGATAAGGATTATCTTGTTTTTCTTTTTCTATTCTATCTTCCAACGCCTCGGAAGGCAACTCCAACAACTCCCCACTTAGTTTTTGAAGTGGGGATAATGCTTGGCGTTGTATTTGTTTTAACTTAGTTTGTGTTTTTGCCACCTGTAAATTAGTAGTTTGCGTTTTTTGGATAACGAGGGAATGGTATCACATCTCTAATGTTACTCATTCCTGTTACAAATAGCAACAAACGTTCAAAACCTAAACCAAATCCAGAGTGAGGTGCAGAGCCGAATCTACGAGTATCAAGATACCAATCCATATCTTTTGCTTCTATTCCAACCTCCGCCATTCTTGCAAGAAGTTTATCCATATTTTCTTCTCTTTGTGAGCCTCCTATTATTTCACCTATTAGAGGAAATAATACATCCATACCTCTTACTGTTTTTCCATCTTCGTTTTGTTTCATATAGAAGGCTTTTATTTCCTTAGGATAGTCTGTTAAGATTACTGGAGATTTAAAATGTTTTTCTACAAGGTATCTTTCGTGTTCGCTTTGAAGGTCTACACCCCAATGAATAGGGAATTCAAATTTTTGTTTTGCTTGTGAAAGAATTTCTATTGCTTCTGTGTATGTTAAACGAACGAATTGATTATCTACAACAAAGCGTAGGCGTTCTAAAAGTTCTTTATCATACATTGATTGAAGGAATTCTAAGTCATCTTGACAATTTTCTAATGCGTATTTTACAAGATATTTAATAAAATCTTCGGCCAAATCCATATTATCTTCAATTTCAAAGAATGCCATTTCTGGTTCTATCATCCAAAACTCTGAAAGGTGACGTGGAGTATTTGAGTTTTCTGCTCTAAATGTAGGTCCAAAAGTGTAAATCTTTCCTAAACTCATTGCACCAAGCTCTCCTTCTAATTGTCCACTTACTGTTAAAGATGTATGTCTACCAAAGAAATCTTGCGAATAGTCAATTTTTCCATCAATTCTTGGAAGATTTTCAAGATCTAATGTAGTTACTTGGAACATTTCCCCTGCTCCTTCACAATCGCTTGCAGTTATAAGTGGTGAATGCCAATAAAAGAATCCTCTATCATTAAAATATTTATGTATTGCATAGGCCATTGCGTGTCTTACTCTGAAAACTGCTGAGAAAGTATTTGTTCTTGGACGAAGGTGTGCTATTTCTCTAAGAAACTCTAAGGTATGTCCTTTCTTTTGTAAAGGATATGTTTCCACATCGGCTTCTCCGTAAATTTCTATTTCATTTGCTTGAATTTCTACGCTTTGTCCTTTCCCCATTGATTCAACTAACAAACCGTTTACTCTCAAACATGCACCTGTTGTTATTCTTTTTAAAATATCTTCTGAGAATTTTTCTACATCTGCTACAACTTGTATATTTTTAATTGTAGAACCATCGTTCAATGCAATGAATGCCACATGTTTATTACCTCTTTTTGTTTTTACCCAACCTTTTACACAAATTTCTTTACCAATTGAGTCTTTAATTGTTTCTTTAAATAGATTTATTATTTCTATTCTTTTTATGCTTTCCATTATTCTATGTATGTTTTTTTATAAATAATCATTTCCTTTTTCTACTTCGACATCTGTTACGAATTGTTTTATTCTTTGTTCTTCGCTTTTGTGACAAACCATCAAAATATCGTCAGAATCAACAACGATATAATCCTCCAATCCTTGCAAGATAACTAATTTATCTTTTGGAGTATTTATCAAACAATTATTAACCTCGTATGTCATTACATTCTTTCCTATGTAGGAATTAGCGTTTTCATCTTTTTCTCTTTGCTCATAAAGTGCATTCCAAGTACCTATGTCGCTCCAACCAAAAGATGAAGGAATGACATAAACATTTGAAGCTTTTTCCATAACACCATAATCTATGGAAATTGACGGAGAAGCCGAATATGTAACATCTATAAAATTTTCCTCTTCCTCTGAGTCATAAAACTCTACACCTTGATTAAATAATTCATAGATTTCTGGCAAGAATTGTTTCATTGATTTTTCTATACTACTTAATGACCAAATAAAAATTCCCGCATTCCATAAGAAATCTCCACTCTTAATAAATTGAAGAGCCATTTCATATTCAGGTTTTTCGGTAAAGAGTTTTACTTTCTTTACTTCCTTAGAAAGATTATCATCATCGGTAAACTGAATATAACCAAATCCAGTATTAGGATAAGTAGGTTCTATACCCAAAGTTATCAACACATCATTATCTTCTACTACCGAAAAGCCCAATTCAATCTTTTTAACAAACTCTTCTTGATTTAGAATCAAATGATCACTCGGTGCTACAACTATTTTTGCATTAGGATTTCTTTTTTTAATCTTAGCATTAGCGTATGCAATACATGGAGCAGTATTTCTTCTGATTGGTTCAGTAATAACACAATCAGGATTAACCGTTGGTAATTGTTCTAAAACCAAATCCTTATACAACCTGCTCGTTACAATATATATATTTTCAATTGGGCAAATTGTTTCAAATCTTTTAAAAGTCATTTGAAGGAGTGTTTCCCCTACTCCCAATATATCTATGAATTGTTTTGGTTTTTTTGTTCTACTGAGTGGCCAAAAGCGACTTCCTATTCCGCCAGCCATTATAATACAATAGTTGTCTTTACTTATCATTTCCTAAGATTATTTCTTTTATCTTATTAACCTGCAAAATTAAGTATTATTTTAAGAATAACACAATTTTTTTAATATTTTACGTTAATATCTAAAAACAAAAAATATGAAAAACCACAAGATTAAGATTTTTTCACTGCTATTTATTGCAGTAATTTCGGGCTTTAATGCAAAAGCACAATTCAATCCAAACATTGATTTCACACTTGCAGCCGAAAACAGCATACATTCGGTAGTGCATATTCAATGTGAAGCAACGGAACAATCTATTTTTTACGATGACTTCTTCTCTTTCTTTCTTCCTCCTCAAATTCAAGAAAGAGTTTATCACACTTCTGGCTCGGGAGTAATCATTGAAGAAAATGGATACATCATTACAAACAACCATGTAATACAAAACGCAGAAAAAATAAAGGTTATACTAAACGACAAAAGAATTTTCGATGCTGTTCTTGTAGGAAACGACCCTGCATGCGACCTTGCGGTAATTAAAATTGAGACAACAAACCTCACACCTTTACAATTTGGCAATAGCGATGAGGTAAAAATTGGAGAATGGGTGCTTGCAGTTGGAAATCCTTTTAATTTAACCTCCACAGTTACAGCAGGAATTGTTTCAGCAAAAGCAAGAAACTTAAATATTTGGGGAAATAGAATGCACGAAACACCAATAGAAAGTTTTATTCAAACAGACGCAGCGGTAAATCAAGGAAATAGTGGTGGAGCCTTAGTAAACCTTAAAGGAGAATTGATAGGAATCAACACAGCGATTGCTTCCTCAACCGGAACCTACACCGGATATTCCTTTGCCATACCTTCAAACATCGTAAAGAAAGTAACAAGCGATTTAATCAAATACGGACAAACACAAAAAGCACACTTAGGAGTACATTTTGCAGAAACGGACTCACAAATAGCCAAAAGCCGAGGAGTAAATAGTCTAAAAGGAATTTATATAGCAGAAATAATACAAGATGCGGGAGCATATAAAGCAGGAATCAAAGCGGGCGACATAATAACAAAAATAGAAAACAAAGAAGTCAATACATACTCCGAACTAAACGAAATATTATCACAACTATCCCCTGGCGACAAAGTAAAAGTTGAAATAAACCGAGGAGGAAAAACAATAGAAAAAACCGTAACCCTATTAAACGAAAACGGAAACACAGAGATAATAAAAAAATAAATTGTTAATAAGTAGGTTATTAACTTTTAATATATTCACTTGCAGAGATTATTTTTACACTATACCTTTGCACGTTGATAAAGTCCCATTTAAAGAAAAAAGGAGAAAGATATGAGGCAGTTAAAAATAATAAAATCAATAACAAATCGTAACATAGGTTCGTTAGACAAATTTCTACAAGACATAAGCAAAGAAGAGTTAATCACTCCCGAAGAAGAAGTAAAATTAGCTCAAAGAATAAAAGCCGGCGACCAAATAGCCTTAGATAAATTAGTTAAATCCAACCTAAGATTTGTTGTATCTGTCGCAAAACAATATCAAAACCAAGGATTAAGCCTACCTGATTTAATCAACGAAGGCAACATTGGTCTTATCAAAGCCGCACAAAAATTTGACGAAACAAGAGGATTCAAATTTATCTCCTTTGCAGTGTGGTGGATTCGTCAAAGCATATTACAAGCAATAGCCGAAAAATCAAGAATGGTACGTCTTCCACTAAACCAAGTTGGAGCATTAAACAAAATAAAGAAATCTTCCTCACTTTTAGAACAACAATTAGAACGCACACCCTCAGACGAAGAACTTGCAGAGTTTATGGATTTAAGTTTTGACAAAGTAAAAGAAACCATGCACATAGGATACAAACCAATTTCTATGGACGCACCACTAATACAAGACGAAGACCTAAACCTAATTGACGTTTACATAGATGAAGAGGCAAAAACGACAGATGATTCTATGATGAAAGAAAGCCTATCAACCGAGATAGACCTTTTATTGTCAGAATTAAACGAAAAAGAAAGAAGTATAATCTATCAATTCTTTGGAATAGGAATGGCACACGGAATGACATTAGAGGAAATAGCCGTTTCACAAAACCTAACAAGAGAAAGAGTAAGACAAATCAAAGAAAGAGCCCTTAAACGCATAAGAGCAAGCGAACATTGTAAAAAATTAGCAATGTATTTAAATCAATAATACTTTATTTTTTTCATAATGATTGAAAAGGTTCTGTACAATTAAGTGCAGAACCTTTATTTTTATTCTATGATTTCCCAATATCCCTTTTTGGTTGCACCTACATGACGTATCTTTCCTGCTTTTTTTAGTTTGTCTAATTGTTTTTTTATACCGTCGGGTGTTATACCTATAACTTCTGAAAGTTGCTTTCTTGTTGTAAATGGATTTTTGCGAATTTCTTCAATTATCCGTTCTGCTGTTGTTTCTTGGGTACTTTTTTCTTTTTCTTGGGTACTTTCTTTATTTTCTTGGGTACTTTCTTGTTTCCATAAAGTACCAATAATCATATATCGACTTTTTAATTCATTTTTTCTCCCATTAACAGATTACGAAAGAAACGTTCTAAATATTCGGTAGTTTCTTTAATGCCGTATTGAATATTCGAATAATTGGCTCTAACAAGTGCATTGCGGAAATATTTTGAATTATCTGCAAAGACTTCATTAGTAACCTTAAATCCAAGATGCTTTAAATATTGAATAGTAAACACGGCTGTTGTTCGGGTATTTCCCTCTCCAAAAGGATGTACCTGCCATATATTTGCAATAAAGCGACTTATATGCTTCACCATTTCATCCATCGTAAGATTATCATAAGAGAAATTTTCCTCTTGTTCAAACTCATACTTCAATGTAGGCAAAATCAACGGAGCATGTTCATAACGGACACTTTCCCCTTTTAGAACTAATTCTTTTTTACTAATATTATAATCACGATATATGCCAGCAAACTTATAAATACCTTCAAACAATGTACGATGAATAAGTGCAAGATAATTAAAACCTAAACCAAATGTTTGATGTGATAGAAGTTGTGCTATGCGAACGGCTACTTTATCTGCTTCAAGTGTACGTGCTTCTTGTTTTAAACCTTCCTGCGTGGTATAATATTCATCAACCAATTGGCCAACTTCATCAATAGTGATTTCGCCTTCAATATTACGACGTACTATCTCCAACATGTAATTAGACGGAGTTAGTCCATCTACATCTTGAAGTCCAATGGCAGTCATCCAATTGCGTACTCTGTCTCGCTTATCAGGTTCACCTTGTATGAGATATTCGCTATAATCTTCCATATTACATAAGGCTATGATATGCAAAAATAATAAAATAATATGAAATTAGCGAATAAGCCTTCAAAAAGAAAAATCTGACGCTATAATATTTGCGATTTAATCTATTATCTTTGGTTTTTTTAAAACAAAAAGGCATTTCAGAGAATTGAAATGCCTTTTTGTTTACTATCTTACTGCTTTATAAATTTTCTAAAAGATTGTTTTTCCTCATTTGTTAATCTTAAATAATAAGCACCACTTGGCAAGGATTCAATGTTTATTGTCTTTGCATTAGTGAAAGTAAAGATTACCTTTCCTGTTAAGTCAATTACTTCTACCTTTTCTATTGCCTGACTGAAAGTAATTTTGTATTTTGTTGGATTAGGATAGAAAGAAATCTCTTCAATCTCAGCTTCCAATAAAGAACTATTTACTGAAAGCACAAGAGTAATAGTACTATCGCAACCAAACTCTGTTTGAAGATTTTGAACGTATGTTCCCGCTTCACTTTCATTGAAACCAAATTCAGTGTATGTTTCTCCTGCGTTTATTGTTGCATTGATAGTAGTATCAAAAACTATTTCTTCAAAGTTAGCAGTTAGAGTTGTATCGCTTGAAAGGGTAACTAATCTTGGGTTTTCGGTGTTGCCATCATTCCAACCAACAAATTGATAACAAGCGTTTGCAGTTGCAGTAAGCGTAGCAGTAGAGCAGTTGTTTTCTATCGCAACGCTACCAAAAGCATCGTTGTTTA
>CALEFF010000026.1 GCA_937876865.1 uncultured Bacteroidales bacterium
CTCGTTTAGAAATTTGAAAAGCTCCTTTTTTTTGGGAAAAAATCAGGTTTTTTTTGAAAAAATCAATGAAAAATTTAGCAAAATCAAAGACTTTTTTGGCATTTTTAGGGCTTTAAAAAGTTAAAGCTTTGATTTACTGCTTTTTAGTTAAGGGCTTATAATTTCAATATTTGCGAACAGAAATTTTAGACTTGAAAATATCGCACGCATTCGGCGTTAAATTTATAGAAATTTTGTTTACATACAAAAAATCGTGGCGATTCTAATTTATAAAGCAAAAAGAGAGAGCAGCCAAAAAACTGCTCTCTCTTTTTTTGTTTATAATCAATTGTTGTTTGATTATTTTGCTGGTTTCATTGATTCTGGTTTCATTGAAACTCTTACATATCCATCGTGTTTCAAATATTTTGCTGCTACTGCTTTAATATCTTCTATTGTCAAAGCGTTTACTGCTGCTGTATATTCTTCTAATGTTTGCATTTCATAGCCATAGAATCTACTTCCGATGATTTGTCCTAACCAATAACCGTTTCTTTCCATTCTTCCTTTTCTTTCAAGAATCAATTGTTCTTTTACTTTATTCAAGTCTGTTTCGGTTGGACCTTCTGCAATCAATTTATCTAACACTTCAAATGTTGCTGTTGTAAGTTTATCAACTGTTGTAGGGTCGCAAGTGTAGTAGCACATTGCTGTTGATTTTGCTTGTGGATATTTGTCGTATGAAAGTGAGAATGAAGGAGAGTATGTTCCACCTAATTCTTCACGAATTGTTTCAGTAAGTTTGATAGAACAAATATTGTCTAATGCGTTTGTTGCAAGACGATCGTTCCAATCGAAGTTATTTTCAAATGTAAGTGTCATCAAACCTTTATTTGCTTCTCCTGCATAAACTGTTTCATCTACGATTCCTTTTGCAAATGCAGTTGAACGGTCTTTCCAGTTTTCTGCTTTCTTTCCTTTTAATGAAGGAAGTCCACCAATGTATTTTTCAATCAAAGGTAACATTGTTTTTTCGTCAATGTTTCCAACGAAAGTGAATGTGAAGTCAGAAGCATCTGAGAATCTTTCTTTGAATATCTTTAACATTTTGTCAGCATTCAATTGTTTCAATTGTGCTTCTGTTGGTATCATAATTGTACGTTTGTCGTTAGGATACATTGATTTGATCCATTTTTCTTGGAATGCAAATTCTGGCATATTTTTCACCATATTGATTTGAGTTTTCAACTTATCAATTTCGCTTGCCAAAACTTCTTTGTCTATTCTTGGTGCAGTGAAGAATAAATAGATGTATTGTAATTGTGTTTCAAAGTCTTTTGGAGAACAACTTCCGTCAAGTACATCTTGTAATTCACCGATTGAAGGTGTTATTCCAAATGATTTTCCTTTCATAAACTTCATCAATTGGCTGTGATCGTAGTTTCCTATACCACTTCCGTCAACTATGCTTGCTGCGAAATTAACATTCATCATATCTTTATCATCATACATAGATGAACCACCGTTTGATTCTGCGTAAGTAAGGATTTCATCGTTTTTGAAGTTAGTTTTCTTAACGATTACTTTTGCTCCATTTGAAAGAACGTATTCTGTGTAGTCAAATTTTTCGTTCTTAGTTGTTGATTCTATTTTTCCACCTTTTGGTTCTTGTGCTAAGAAAGGTTCTGTTTTAACATTATCAACCCAAGCTTTTGTTTTTGCAGTTTTACATTTGTTGATTAGTTTCAAAACTTTGTCTTCTGTTGGTACTTTAACGCCTTTCTTTTCTGGCATAGAGATTGTACAAATGAAGTTTTCTTCTGTCATCCATTTTCCTATCAAAGCGTTTACTTCTTCTAAGGTGATGTCGTCCATCATTGCTTTTGCCCATTTGTTTTCAATGATTGCACCTGGCATAGGAGTGTTTTCAAGGAAGTAATCAACCAATTCTGCTGCTATACGGCTACTTTCTGTTTTTGATTCTTCTTTTGCTGCTCTTTCAAATCTTTCTAACAAAGATTCTTTTGCTCTATCTAATTCTGTTTGAAGGAATCCGTGTTGTTGTAGTCTTCTATTTTCAAGCATCATTGCCTCTAAGGCTTCCATTACTTTACCTTCTTTTGCCACAACGTACATTTGGTATGCTGCAACAGGTCTTGCAAGGAATCCACCATAGCCTGCTCCTGCTTGCATATAAGGACAAGATTTCTTTTCACCAAGTTCTGCTAAACGTTCATCGAACATTATTTCAAATAGTGAGTTTACTAAGTATTGTTCACGGTAATCTCCCCATGTTTTAACGTCTTTTGCAGGGTGTTTATAGAACATTTGAATTTGAGTGCTTGTTGCCTCTTTATCTGTTGCAACACATACAAGTGGTTCTTTGTTATTGTCGATTGTGTAAGTAGGTCTTTGTGTTGGAGTGCAAGGAGCAGGAGTCATTGTGAAGTAATCAATAACTTTTTGTTCCATTTCGTCTGCATCAAAGTCTCCTACAACAATTACTGCCATGTTATCTGGTCTGTACCATTTTTTATAGAATCCTCTAATATCATCATATTTGAAGTTTTCAAGGTTTTCTAATGTTCCAATAGGAAGTCTTTCTGCGTATTTAGAGCCTTTTAACATTGTTCCCCAAGTTTTAGCTCTTAATCTTTCGCTTCCTCCTTGGCTCATACGCCATTCTTCAATGATAACGCCTCTTTCTTTGTCGATTTCTTCGCCTGTCATCAACATTCCAGAAGCCCAACCATCAAGAATCTTTAATCCCATATCAAATAATCTTGCATTATCTGTTGGAAGTGTTACCATGTAAACTGTTTGGTCAAAGCCTGTGTATGCGTTAATCTCTCTTCCGAAAACGATACCTTCTTTTTCCAAGTCATCAATCATAGTGTTTCCTGGGTAATGTTTTGTTCCATTGAATCCCATGTGTTCAGTGAAGTGAGCTAATCCAACTTCATTTGCTTCTTCTAAAACAGATCCAGCATTTACTGCAATTTGAAATTCTGCTCTGTTTGCAGGTTTGTTGTTTGCTCTAACGTAGTAAGTAAGTCCGTTTGCTAATTTTCCTGTACGAACTTTACCATTCAATTTTATTTGCTCATCAAGATTAACTGCTTTCTTGTTTTGAGCAAACCCTGTTGTACTAATCAATAAGCACAACGCCAATACTGAAAAAATTCTACTTTTCATACTGTTCTTTTTTTTGGTTTGTTATTATTATTTCTGTGTTTGAATCTTCTGTATATTCTAAAATATCTCCCGGCTGACAATCTAAAACTTTGCAAATAGCCTCTAATGTAGAGAAACGAATTGCTTTTGCCTTGCCTGTTTTGAGATTAGACATATTTGCAAGGGTAATATTTACCTTAGAGGAAAGTTCTCCGAGGGAAATCTTTCTCTTTGCCATCATAACATCTAAGTTT
Organism: uncultured Bacteroidales bacterium; assembly: GCA_937876865.1. Lineage (GTDB taxonomy): Bacteria > Bacteroidota > Bacteroidia > Bacteroidales > P3 > Onthomorpha. The sequence goes on from CALEFF010000026.1 coordinate 3,408, forward strand.
ACTATTATTCCCATTGCTTTAATTAAATTGTTAAATCGTTTTCTTGTTGCAAACTTATACCTTTCTTAAATATATCTATCATAACGTAGAACAACATACCTATTAAGATATATTCCCACGAAATTGTAGATAATCCAAACTCAGGAACTATGTTTAATTCTTGTATTTGAAGGAAAGTTTGTATAAATATCTTATCTGAAATATAGACCAATAGTTCTAAAAATGGCATCAAAATAAAGCCAAGTGATATATATTTCATTCTTTTTAAGTTTTTGTCGGTAAACACACAATGACCCAAAGAAACATCTCCTGTTTTAAATCCTTTATAAACCGAGTTTACAATGTTTCTTATTTGAACAATGACAAACAACAAAAAGAATATACTCACATTTAAGGTAAGCACATAAAAAAGTTTAAGACAAATTGCCGAAAAACTATTACTGTGAATATCTACATCGTATGCTACTTTAATTCCTTCTGGTTTTAGATGAATATGAATATCTTTGTGATTAGAGGGAATCTCACCTTGTAATTCTATTTGAGTGTTTTTATCTTGCTCAATCAAAGCATAACCCTTAGAATAGATTTCATTATCACTTGAAAATCCAAAAACAAAAGCAACAAGTAATAAAATCAATGATAAAGACATTAAAACAATGGCTACATCAAAAATGATTTTTATGCTTTTTACAGTTAATATTTTCTTATTTATATTCATCACTTTTGTATTTTGATGCAAAAATATAATGTTTTTTTATATCCACCAAATTTTTTACGATATTTTTTATTGTTTTTCAATAAATTTTTATTGTAAATAGAGTTCAATTAACCCTTCTGGTGCTTTTACCCTCATTTGCTTTTCTTGGCGATTCACTTGTAAAATAACCTGATCTATTATCGGCAAAAGTATTTCTTTTCCTTCAAAATCAATTGACAACAAAGGCTGAGGTGCATTTTCATAAACGCCAATTATTTTACCAATATTGCCTTTTTCTTGATCAAAAACCTCAAAACCTATGATTTCATGAAAGTAAAATTTGTTACCTTCCAAAGGTGGTAAAAGCTCTAATGGCAAATACAACTCTCTTCCAAGCAATCTTTCAAGGTCTTCATACTCTACACCATCAAATCTAACGGTTGCTTTATTCCCATTTATTCTTATTGATTTAATTGTATAAAGCACCAATTTCTTATTCACAGATACATAAACCCCGTCAAGTTGAGAATAATCCATAGGCTCATCTACATCAAGAAAAAGAACAACTTCTCCTTTATAACTAAACGGTTTTAGGATTTTTCCTAAATAAAAACAATCTTCTATCTTCATATTTTGTATTTTTCTCTTACAAAAAAGGCTACCTTAAAGATTAAGATAGCCCATAAAACATGCTTATGAAAAATTTTATTATTATTATTCAGCTGGAGTTTCTGTTGCTTCTGCTGTTTCTTCTGTTGCAGGAGCTTCTTCTGCTGTTTCTGCTGCGGCAGCTGCTGCAGCTTCTTCTCTTTTCTTAGCTATTGCTGCTGCTTTTGCTGCATTAACTTCTGCTTCTTTTGCAAGACGTTGTTTAGCATCTTCCTTAGCAGCGTTTCTGCAAGATTCTTGTTTAGCAGATATTTTATTTTGTTTTTCTATTAACCAAGCTTCAAATTTTTTGTCAGCAACTTCTTGAGTTATTGCTCCTTTTTCAACTCCTATTTGTAAGTGACGTTTCAATAACGCACCTTTGTATGACAAAATGTTTCTTGCTGTTTCTGTTGGTTGAGCTCCGTTTTTCAACCACTTACAAGCGCTATCTACATTCAATTCAATAGTAGCTGGATTTGTCATTGGGTTGTAAGTTCCCAATTTTTCAATAAATTTTCCATCACGTGCTGCACGAGCATCCGCAACAACGATATGATAAAAAGGTGCTCCTTTTTTACCGTGACGTTGTAATCTAATTTTTACTGCCATTTTTCTTTTGTTTTTGTTTAAATTTAGGTTGCAAAATTACTTATTTTATTTTTATCTTGCAAATTTATTGCGAAATATTCCACTCTTGCTCAACTATCCAACCCCTTTTAACCATTATTTGTTTACTATAAATCAAAATTTTTTCACTTTCTTGTTGCAATTCAAAGTTTGATTTATCCCATTGCTTGTTACAATTTTCATCTATTGCAAGTTTAACCTTATAGGCTCCTTCTTTTAGGTTTTTAAAGCAAACTTGTTCTTCTCCTTTCTTTGTTGTTTCCTCTCTAACAAGTTTTCCTGCTATGTCGTAAAGATAAAAAACACAACAAGATTCAAAAGAAGAAACACTATCTTTAAAGTTTATAGTAAGCGAACCATAGTCTTTTTCAGATGAATAATAGAATTTATGCTGAAAAGCCCTATTTGATTGATTATAAATGTTTGTTATGGAGTTTTTATCTATTATGATTTCATATTGATTTGAAGGTTGTAAATTGTATTTCAACAAATAAAGAGTATCGTTCTTTTTTTCAAAATTCACATTCAATGTATCGGCATTGTCAATCAAGAGTGCAGAAAAATCATTCGTTAAAAGCGTATCTTTAAAGACTAATTGATAACTACCTTTATAATAAGCTACCGTATCTTTTTCATATTTATTGATTGAAAAAAGACTATCAGTAATTATTTTTTTAGGAGTTTGCGTTAGAGAATCTGAGGTTTGTTCCACAAAATCAGTGTAATAAAAATTATGCTTCAAAAGTTTTTCTCTTGCAGTTGAATCAAAAGCGTATGGAGTCAATATTTTGTTAGAAAAACCTATGCCTTCATTTGCTAAATCATATATCTTATTTTGATTTTTATCATCAAGCACAAGCAATTTGTAATCTTTTTCTACAAGATTATGAAAACGGAAAACACCATTACTATCGGTGCGAGTAATATAATCAGCAGTATGTGAACGCATATAAGAGGTATCAAAATTAGAATAAAGAAGCACAAACTTATTTGCAATAGGCGTAAGATTAAAAGCATCTAAAACCCTTCCCTCATACCACATTGTGTCGATATTCTCTCCTGTTGAAAAGGCAAAAGAGAAACCACTCAAACGATTTCCTTCGTTATAGTCCTTTATTGCATCGGCAAAATCAACTATATAGGTAGTATTTTCTTTCAAAGAGTCAAGTCCTTTGATTTTAATAGTCTTTAAATCGGCTATTATTTCAGGAGAAGGCGAGATTTGAGGAGAAATCAAAACTTTTTGCGTAGGATTTTCCAACACAACAAACTCATCAAAAACAATTTCTATCTCTTTTTCAGAAAAATTAGTGCTATTTGCTTTGGGATTGCTCTTTACCATAATTGGAGCAAGAGAATCTTTTGGTCCTCCGCTTGGTGTAACGATTTTTGCACACGAAAAAATCAAACAACTAACACAAAAAACAAATAATATTCTATTCATAATTTGCAAAGTTAAGAAAAAAAACAAAGAAAATAAGATAAAGACTATTTAATCTTGTTTTAAAATTTTTTCTAACTCTACATCAAAATCAGAAACGAATAATTTATCTTGAATTATTCTATATTTTTCAAATTCAAATTCAGCATATTTTTTAGCTTCTTCGGCAGATACCTTACCATTATCTTGCAATAATTTTCTATCGTCCATCATAAGAAAACGATCTATGTATTTTGACCAATCTTCCATGGTCATTGGTATATGCCGTTTGGCTCTATCTTCTGCTAAATCTAAGAAAGCATTAACAATTCTCCCAAGACTTTCCAATTCTTCTGCTTTTAAATAGTTTTTAGCTATAACAACATCTGTTTTTACAATCTTTCCATTCGGAGAATTTTCCCAAGAAGTCAATCCCATGTGTTTTTTTTCTGCATTTGCTCTATCTACTATCAACTCAGCTGCGGTATGACCATGTATTGCAAAGTGTAATTTATTTTGAACTTTTGAAAAAAATTGTTTTGTTGTAGGTGCGTCTTTATTATAGTCTATTGCAGTAGAATAAAGGTCTGTTACCTTTTGATACATTCTCCTTTCACTCAAACGTATCTCTCTTATCTCTGCCAATAAGTGTTCAAAATAATCTTCCGTCAAGAAAGCACCATTCTCCATTCGCTTTTTATCAATCACATAGCCTCGAATAGCGAATTGTTTGAGTACTGCGGTCGCCCATTGTCTGAATTGAGTTGCACGAGTTGAATTTGCACGATAGCCAACCGAAATTATTGCATCAAGATTGTAGAATTGAACATTATATTCCTTTCCATCATTGGCAGTATGTCGGAATTTCCGACATACTGATTCTTTTTGCAACTCACCTTCTTTAAATATATTTTGCAAATGTTCTGTAATTGTCGAACGACTTTTGTCAAATAACATAGCAATAGACTCTTGTGTACACCAAATTGTATCTTCGGCATACATAACCTCTATACTATTTGCGTGAGTTTGTGCTTGAAAAATCAAAAAATCTGCTGTACTATTACGAATTATTAATTTCTTATTATCCATACTCTATTCATAATTTGCAAAGTTAAGAAATAATTCACTAACTCTTTGTTTTTGAATTTTTTTCTTTGATTTTTTTATTTTTTTCTTTGATTTTTTTTCTTTTTTCTTTGATTTTTTTTCTTTTTTCTTCAACAAAATAAAAACCCGAGAACAAAAATGTTCTCGGGTATAGGGGTAAAATTATTAATTTAAAAAATATGAAAAATGAAAAATTATGCGTGGAAAATCAATGTGCTCATTAAATAGAATGTTCCTGCACCTGCAAGATATCCTATCAAAGCCCAAAGTGATATTTTCTTCAAATACCAAATGAAGTCTATTTTTTCCATTCCCATAACTGCTACACCTGCTGCTGAACCTATGATTAAAAGGCTTCCTCCTGTACCTGCACAGTATGCAAGGCCTTCCCAGAATGCTCCATCAACTGCAAAATTTCCTATTGCTTCAATTGGATACATTCCCATAGCGGCTGCAACCAAAGGAACATTGTCTATGATAGATGAAAGCACACCTATAACGATGTTAATCACGTAAACGTTTCCTAATTTATCAAGGTTTTCAGCCAAAAGTGCCAAATGTCCTGCTTCGTTCAAGCAACTTACTGCCATAAGAATACCAAGGAAGAACAATACAGAAGGTACGTCTACTTTTTGTATGATTGCAGTAACGTTTAATCTTGAATAATTCGATGGATTGTTCTTGTGCATAATTTCAGTTGTTATCCAAAGTATTCCTAATCCGAATAAAATTCCAAGATATGGAGGAAGGTGAGTTATTGTCTTAAAGAAAGGAACGAATAACAATAATCCGACTCCCATACAAAGAATAAGAAGGCTTTGTTTTCTTGTAACGCTTGAAGTAGCTTCTGATTCTACTTTTTCAGGTCTTTCAAGTTTTCCTTTCATTGTCATACCTATGATTGCAACAGGCACAAGTAATGAAACCAATGAAGGAATTATTGTTTCTAATATAATATTTCCTGCTGTGATGTTACCTTTTATCCAAAGCATAATAGTAGTTACGTCTCCGATTGGCGACCATGCTCCACCGGCATTTGCTGCAAGGATAACCATACCTGCAAAGAACCAACGAGTGTTTTTGTCTGCTACAAGTTTTCTAAGCAATGCACACATAACAATAGAAGTTGTTAAGTTATCAAGCACTGCTGACATGAAGAATGTAAGGATAGAGATAATCCACAACAATTTTCTTTTGCTTGTTGTTGTGATTCTGTCTGTGATAATTGAGAAACCATCGTGTTTATCTATGATTTCAACAATTGTCATCGCACCTAAGAGGAAGAAAAGTATTTCTGCTGTTTCCCCAAGGTGATGAATCAAAGCACCGCCTTCAATTCCTGGTCCGAACAAGGCAAATACTGCCCATATTACTGCTGCTAATAATACTGCTGTTGCAGATTTGTTAATTTTTAACGGGTGTTCCAACGCTATCATGGCATATCCTATGACAAAGATAGCAATCATCAGTCCGAAATACATGATACTTGTTTTTTAATTAATACTTTATTTGATTTTTTGGGTTTATTATTTTCTGCGTTGTTGTTGTTTTTTTCTTTCTTCCAAGATTGCTTGGTTTTGTTTTTCTAAGGCTTCTATTCTTTGTTGCCATTTCGATTTCTTTAATGGCTTTTTAGCGTTTGCTTCTAAGCGTTGCAACACTTTTTTCTCGTCAATTGTTTTTCTAATTATAAACATTTGCAAGAATGTAAAGCACAATGAAATGAAGTAATAGTAGTTTAAGGCTGCCGAGAAGCTGTTAAAGATAAACAACATCATAATTGGCATAAAATACATCATAAATTTCATTCCCGGCATAGTTTGTGTTTGTGCTTGTTGCTTCATTGAGATGTGAGTGTATATCAATTGTGCTGCTGTCATAAGCAAACAGAACAAAGAAATATGATTTCCGTAGAATGGAATATTGAATGGTAGGTTTAATATTGAGTCATAAGTTGAAAGGTCGTCTGCCCAAAGGAAAGATTGTTGTCTTAACTCGATTGAAGCAGGGAAGAAACGGAACATAGCAACCAAAATAGGGAATTGAATCAACATTGGCAAACAACCTGCCATAGGTTTAATGCCTGCTCTTTTGTAAAGATTCATCACTGCTTGTTGTTTTTGCATTGCTTGTTCTTGTTTTGGATATTTTTCGTTTATCTTTTGAACCTCAGGTGCGATAACTTTCATTTTTGCAGAGGAGGCAAATTGTTTATAGGCCAATGGGAACAAAACTATCTTTACAAGTATTGTAAGAATCAAGATAATCAATCCCATACTCCAACCAAAACTTTGTAAGAAGTCAAAGACAGGAATAATTACGAAACGATTTATCCATTGAAGTAAGAAAAATCCCCAACCAAGTGGTATTATTTCTTCCATTTGTAAGTCATAGTCGCTAATAACTGCATATTTGTTTGGTCCAAAGAAGAATTCCATATCATATTCGTAGTGATTCTTTTCTTCATCGTAAGGAATGCTTATATTAGAAGACATTGTACGAAGGTAATTGTCTTTTTCTCCTTTTTCTGTTTGGGTTTGCATTGTAGAAGAAATAAATCCTTCTCCTGTATTTGAGATAAGGGCTGTTGAAAAGAATTGTTGTTTGTAAGAAATCCATTTGACAGGCACTCCGTTTTCTTCTTTATTGTCATCAACTCCGTTTTCTTTTAGGTATTCTACCTCATCTTTCAAAAGATAGTAAACAGATGTGCTTTTATTTTCTACACTTCCGTCTTTTTCTTTCATTCTTAATTTAGATTCCCAAACAAATTCTAAATTGTTTCTATCACTTATTACGTTATTTAAATTATGTGATATAATATCAAAGCCAACTCTGTAATCATTTCCTTTTAGGGTGTAGCGATATTCAAGATATGCAACGTCTTTTGCAAGAGAGTCTAATTGATTTGTATAGATACGCATGCTTATTACTACGCTGTCTTCTCCTTTTACTTTGATTGGTGTGTTTTCTTTGTAGGTTTTGTTATTTACAAACACTTCAAAATTCAAATCCTTAGTTTGTAATAATCTTGAACCTAAGGATAGATTTAATCCATAGTCGTTTCCATCTTTTATAAAGAAGCGTACGCTGTCTTGATAATAGGTTTTGTATTCTGCAAGATAGACTTGGTCAATTTTTCCTCCTAATGTGTTAAAGTCTATGCGTAGTAAATCGTTTTCTACAAAAAGATGTCTTTCTGGATTTAAGGCTGCATTAGAGAAAACCCCGAAATAATCCTCTAATGCTTTTTGTGCTTCAACGGCAGTTGAATCTTCTGACTTTGCAACTGCTATTGTTTGACGTAATTCTTCTTGTTTTGTTAGTGTATTAGGTGTTGCTTTTTCTGCTTTTTCACTTGCTCTTTTTTGTAGGGCTAAAACCGAATCTTGTTTTCTCTTTATTTCGGCTTTTTCTTCCTCTGAGGGTTGTATCATACACATCCACGCAGTCATTACAGCGAAAATCAACACTAATCCAATAATCGTTTTTTTATCCATTGCGTTTTATTTTATTTTTTCTAAATAATACTCTTTTAATTTGACAAAACAAAGTCGCAAAAGTACTAAAAAAAAGATTGAAACAAGAATTTTTTGAGGTTTATTTTAATTTTTTTACAAAAATCTTCTTTTTACTCATTATCATCATTAGCAAACTTCTTCCTAATAAATAAGTTAGGAAAGCAAGCCATAGGGCGTTATTGCCTATTATTGTATTTAAAGAAAAGTATATTAAAAAAAATGCAGCAGTTGAAATAAATATTGCATTTCGCATTATGACTGACTCGGTTAAGCCAATGAGTATGCCATCGTAAAGAAAGGCTATAAAGCCTGTAACGGGAATTAAAAGTATCCAAAATAAATAATTCTTCGCAAAAGAAATAACGTCTTGATTGTCGGTAAAGATTCCAAGAATGTTTTCGCCAAAGAGTGCATATATAACAATGAAGACTATGGAAACAACTCCTCCCCATAGGAGAAATCGTTTTACAAAGGCTTGTAAAAGGGGGTAATTGTTCTCGCCTTTTGCTTTTCCACACAAAGATTCGGCTGCGTAGGCAAATCCGTCCATAAAGTAAGAAAACAAAGTAAAGAATTGCATTAAGAGTGTGTTCATTGCAAGGGTTGGATATGGCATTTTTGTTGAGGCTATTGTGAAATAACTTGTTACTATTATCAAACAAAGTGTGCGAAGAAAGATGTCGGAATTTATTTTAAAGAATAATTTCATTTTTTCTAAGGATAATGCTTTTTTTACATTGAAATATTTTGAAATTTCTTTGTATTTTTTTCGCAATATCAAGAGTGTTGTAATCAAGCCTCCGTATTGTGCTATTACTGTACCTAAGGCTACTCCTTTTATCGACATATCGAAATAGAAAACCAAAACAAAACTAAATATTATATTGAGAATGTTGATTATTATTGAAATCCACATAGGGTTTTTAGAGTCTTGCATTCCTATCAGCCAACCTTTCAGTGCATACATAGAGAGTGTGGCTGGTGCTGCCCATATTCTAATTGAGAAATAACCGAGTGCTAAGGCTCCAACTGAGTTTTTGTCTTCAATTAACATCATTGACAAGATTCCAATAGGCTTTTGAAAAATTATTAAAAGAAGTGCTGCTACTATTGCTATGAAACAGGCTCTAAGAAGTATGTTTGCTTGTTCTTCTTTGTCTTTTGCTCCGTAGGCTTGTGCGGTAAATCCGCTTGTTCCCATTCTTAGAAATCCAAAGTTCCAATAAATGATATTGAAAATCATGGTCCCTACTGCTATTGCTCCAATATAATCGGCTCCATCGCCATTGTTTAAATGTCCTACAATGGCCGTATCAACCATTCCTAATAAAGGAACAGTAATATTGGTGATTATATTGGGAATGGCTAAGCGTAGGATTTGTTTGTTCATTTACTTTTTCTTGGAAATCATTGTTGTGTAATATTTATAATGCCATACTATGTGTATAACTGCTATGATGGTCATTGCTATTCCGAATTCTACGTGCCAAGTCAAGAAGGTTCTGAACCAATCCATACAAAAACCATAGTTTATTTGTAAGGCTAATAAAAATCCTAATAAACAAGATACTAAAAAGGTTATAAGCAATATTACATTCCAAATCTTACGATGAGATAGTTTTTTTAATTTTCCTGCTTTTACCAATATAAAGGTAAAAAGGTATGCAAGCAAAACTATTGATGAGATAAGAATAATGTTATAGGGCTTTTTTGTTTTCTTTGTCTTTTGTTTTACCTCTGCTTTGATTGGGGTAATTTGCTCAGTTGCTGTTTGAGTTGTTATTATGGGTTGAATTTCTTCTTTTTCTTGTTGAACAATAGGTTTTTCTTCTTGTTTTTTTACCTCTTGTTTTGGTTTTACTTCTTCTACTTGGGTTGTTATAGTTTCTGCAACTGCTTCTTCTTTTTGCACTAAACCATTATCACAAAACGAATCGCCATTTTCATCATAGAATCTTCCACATTCTCCTGTGCAATTGACTTTTTCTCCAAAAGGACATTGTGCTTGGAGTGTAAACGGCATTAGGAAAAACAAGCCAAATGCCAAAGTATAAAACATTTTTTTTAGTTTGAAATTTTCTTTCATAGTTTATCTCTCTTAATTTTTTGCAAAGATAGGGCTAAAAAACAACAAAATGAAATAAGCTAAAAAATAATTTTAAACTCTGCACGATATGCAGACTCGACTGCACGTGGTGCATACAATAATAAATAATAATAAAATAATAACTAAAAAGAAAAAAAAGAAAAATTTGGTAATAACAATAATATGAATTTTAACAGCAACAAATGGGGCGGGAAAATTAAAAAAAGTTTAGTAAATTATCTTAATGTTAATTTACTGATTGTTTGTAATATAGAAAACTATGTTAAGAAAAAAATAATAAAAAAGTCGCTTTTATTCAATAAATAAGTGTATATTCGCAAACTGAATTAAACGAATAATTAAAAAGAACTATGAGTAGTGTAGTCAGCAGAGGTAAAATCTCTCAAATAATCGGTGCTGTGATTGACGTAAACTTTCCAGCGGGCGAAACACTTCCTAATATTTATGATGCTTTACGCGTTATAAAACAAGATGGTAGCGAATTGATATTGGAATGCCAACAAGACATTGGAGAAAACACTGTTAGAACAATTGCTATGGACTCAACAGATGGTTTACAACGTGGTTTGGTTGTAGAAAATCTTGGAGAACCTATATCAATGCCTGTTGGTGAAGACATTAATGGAAGACTTTTTAATGTAATTGGGCAAACAATTGACGGAATTGAGCCTGTTAAAAGAGAAAAATCATATCCTATACATAGAACTCCTCCTAAATTTGAAAACCTTTCTACTTCAACCGAAGTGCTTTACACAGGTATCAAGGTTATTGACTTGATTGAGCCTTATGCAAAGGGAGGAAAAATCGGTTTGTTTGGTGGTGCAGGTGTTGGAAAGACTGTTTTCATTCAAGAAATGATTAACAACATCGCAAAAAAATACTCTGGACAATCAGTTTTCGCAGGTGTTGGAGAAAGAACTCGTGAGGGAAATGACCTTCTTAGAGAAATGATTGAGAGTGGTGTTATTTCATACGGAGATGAGTTTAAAGAAGATATGCTAAAAGGCGGTTGGGATCTTTCAAAGGTAGATAAAGAAGCCTTAAAGAATAGTAAATGTACTCTTGTCTTTGGACAAATGAACGAACCACCGGGAGCAAGAGCGAGAGTTGCTCTTTCTGGTTTGACTGTTGCTGAGTATTATCGTGATGGTGATGAAACAACAGGAGGAAAAGACATCTTGTTATTTATTGACAACATTTTCCGTTTCACACAAGCAGGTAGTGAGGTGTCAGCCTTATTAGGACGTATGCCTTCTGCGGTAGGTTATCAACCAACCTTAGCTTCTGAAATGGGGGTTATGCAAGAACGTATTACTTCTACTAATCGTGGTTCTATTACTTCTGTTCAAGCGGTGTATGTTCCTGCTGACGACTTGACAGACCCTGCTCCTGCAACAACTTTTGCTCACTTGGACGCTCAAACCGTATTATCAAGAAAAATTAGTGAATTAGGTATATATCCAGCTGTGGATCCTTTGGAATCAAGTTCAAGAATCTTGACTCCGGAAGTTGTTGGAGATTTGCATTATCAAACTGCTCAAAGAGTTAAGATGATTCTTCAAAGATATTCTGAACTTCAAGATATAATTGCTATCTTAGGTATGGAAGAATTGTCAGAAGAAGACAGATTAACTGTTGCAAGAGCAAGACGTGTTCAAAGATTCTTGTCTCAACCTTTCCACGTTGCTGAACAATTTACAGGTATTCCAGGTGCTTTCGTTTCTATTGAAGATACTATCAAAGGTTTCAATATGATTATGGACGGAGAAGTTGACCAATATCCAGAAGCAGCCTTTATGATGGTTGGAACAATTGAGGAAGCAATAGAAAAAGGAAAGAAATTGATGGAAGCTGCTAAATAAACTGCAAGAATATGAAACTAAGTATAGTAAGTCCAGAAGAAACTCTTTACGAGGGTGAGGTTAAATCGGTAAAGATGCAAGGAATTGATGGAAAATTCCAAGTATTGAACAACCACGCACCTTTGATTTCGGCTCTTGGTAAGGGAGATATTGTGATAGAGGAAATCTCTGGCGAAAAAAAATCTTTTGCAATTAACAGCGGATTAGTTGAATTGGCTAAGAACGAGATTCATATTTTAGCTCAATAGGTTGAGCAAATAAAGACAAACAATCTTCACAAAGACATTCACTCCATTTGGATTGAATGTCTTTTCTTTTTTCTTCGCTTAAATAATATTTTGTGCAGAAACATTCTGCATTGTGTTTACATTCAAATTCTTTTCCACAACGTGGACAAATTACATTTCTCATATATAGTTTTATAATTTTTCGTCTTGAATCAGTTTATAGATTTTTGTTTTACTGATTTCTAATTTATCTGCAACTAATCTGACTTTATTATTATATTTTTTTAAGAAATGTTTAATGATAATTGCCTCATAGTCTTTTAAAGAGCGTTCTGTTTCTAAAATATCTTGTTTTTTATAGTCAGACTCTCTTAAAGAAAGGTCTTCGAGTTGTATTATATTGTCTTTACATAGTACAACTGCTAATTCTACTATGGATTTTAATTCTCTTACATTTCCTGGAAAATAATATGACAACAAAGCGTTTTTTGCAGCAGTGGAAAGATAACAAAGAGGTTTTTTATTCTTTATACAAAAATCTGTTATAAACATATCTGCCAACAACAAAATATCTTCTCCTCTTTCTGCAAGGCGTGGAATATTGATTGTCAATCCCATTAAGCGATAATACAAGTCTTCTCTAAACATTCCTTTATCGATAAGAGAAGTCATATCTACGTGTGTTGCAATAATAACTCTTACATCAACCGGTATTTCACCTCTTCCTCCTACTCTTGTAATTCTTCCGTTTTGCAAAACTCTCAATAACTTAACTTGCATGTTCAAACTCATATCTCCTATTTCATCTAAGAATAATGTACCCTTATGAGCTTCTTCAAAAAATCCTATTCTTTTTGTAACTGCACCCGTAAAGGCTCCTTTCTCGTGACCGAAAAACATACTTTCCACCAAATCCTCTGGTATTGCCGCAACATTTATTGCAACAAAAGGATAAATTGAACGCTTTGAGTTATTATGTATTTGCTTTGCTATAACATCTTTCCCTGTTCCTGTTTCTCCATAAATACACACGTTAATATCTGTTTGTGTAGCCTTTTCAATTAGGAAATTTACTTTTTCCATCTTAGGAGAATTAGTTACAAAACAAGTCTTATCTTCTATTGTGACTAATTTCTTCTCTAATTTTCTTTCATTGTGAATATTAACCATGTGATTCCATAACATATCCTCCAAAATAGCAGAACTCCTTATTACATCTATCACATTAGGTTCTAACAATATATCTTTTGAATGCAATATAAAATCCTCTGGTACAACACATAAAATCTTTGTTGTGCGAAATCTTTCTCTAAACAATTCTATCAATTGTTCAACCGTTATAGTAGAATTATGGTTGTAATATAAAATCAATACATCTTGTGTAAATTCCTTCTTATGAGAAAATAAAAACTTTTTAACATCATTAAATCTTTGACAAATCCAAGAAGGATTAGCACTTAATCTATGGATAATTTTATCGCCAGAAAAACAATTGTCATCAACAATAGAAATACTTAATTTTTGCTCCATATAGCGTACTCAAATACGTTAATACGGTCGCAAAAATATATATTTACCTAAAAACAAACAAATATTTCTTAGAAAAATCGCTAATTTTATTGGAAAGTTCAAAATAAACAACTAATTTTGCAGATTAATTGTAATTAGTGAAATAAAATAAAAAATTAAGTATAAATGAGACCAAATTTTACAAACATCGATTTCAAATCATTTGCACCAGCAACTGATTTTGGAGCATGGGAAAAAGAAGTTGGTAATGCAAAGAATTGGATTACAACAGAACAAATTGGAGTAAAGCCTGTCTATGGAAAAGCAGACTTAGAAGGTATGGAACACCTAAATTACGCAGCAGGTATAGCACCAAACTTGCGTGGACCATACTCAACTATGTATGTAATGCGTCCTTGGACAGTTCGTCAATACGCAGGCTTCTCAACAGCAGAAGAATCTAACGCATTCTATCGTCGTAACATAGCAGCAGGACAAAAAGGTTTGTCTTGTGCATTTGACCTTGCAACTCACCGTGGATATGACGCAGATCACGAAAGAGTAGTTGGAGACGTAGGAAAAGCAGGTGTTAGTATTTGTTCAATAGAAGATATGAAAATTCTATTTGATCAAATTCCATTGGACAAAATGTCTGTTTCAATGACAATGAACGGAGCAGTATTGCCAATTCTTTCATTCTACATCATTGCAGCCGAAGAACAAGGTGTTTCAATGGATAAATTATCAGGAACAATCCAAAACGACATCTTAAAAGAATTTATGGTGCGTAATACTTACATCTACCCACCAAAACCATCAATGAAAATAATCGCTGACATATTCGAATTCACATCAAAGAATATGCCAAAATTCAACTCTATTTCTATTTCAGGTTACCACATGCAAGAAGCAGGTGCAACATGCGATATAGAAATGGCATATACTCTTGCAGACGGATTGGAATACCTAAGAGCAGGTATCAATGCAGGAATGAGCGTTGACCAATTCGCACCAAGACTATCATTCTTCTGGGCAATCGGAATGAATCACTTTATGGAAATTGCAAAAATGCGTGCAGCAAGAATGTTATGGGCTAAATTAGTAAAACAATTCAACCCACAAAATCCAAAATCTCTTGCTTTACGTACACACAGCCAAACATCAGGTTGGTCATTAACAGAACAAGATCCATTCAACAACGTAGGAAGAACATGTATCGAAGCCTTAGGAGCAGCACTTGGACATACACAATCACTTCACACTAATGCACTTGACGAAGCAATTGCATTACCAACAGACTTCTCAGCTCGTATTGCACGTAACACACAAATCTACTTACAAGAAGAAACAAATATTTGCAGAAGCGTTGACCCATGGGCAGGAAGCTACTATGTAGAAAGCTTAACTCACGAAATAGCACACAAAGCATGGGGACATATCCAAGAAGTTGAAAAACTTGGTGGTATGGCTGCTGCAATCGAAAGCGGTATTCCAAAGATGAGAATCGAAGAAGCTTCTGCAAGAAAACAAGCAAGAATAGATTCACAAAAAGATACAATCCTTGGAGTAAACAAATACAGACTTGCAAAAGAAGATCAAATCGATACATTAGAAATTGACAACACAGCAGTAAGAGAACAACAAATCAAACGTTTGGCAGAGTTAAGAGCAAACAGAAACGAAGCAGATGTACAATCAGCATTAGAAGCACTTTCTAACGTTGCAGCAACAGGCAAAGGCAATTTGTTAGAATACTCAGTAGATGCAGCAAGAAAACGTGCATCACTTGGAGAAATCTCTTACGCATTAGAAAAACATTTCGGACGTTATAAAGCAAAAATAAATCTTATATCAGGCGTGTATTCAGCAGATGCAAAAGACAATGCAAGCTTCAAGAAAGCACAAGAACTTTGTGATGAGTTTGCAAAATTAGAAGGTAGACAACCTCGTATTATGATAGCAAAAATGGGACAAGACGGACACGATCGTGGAGCAAAAGTCGTTGCAACAGGTTATGCAGACTTAGGCTTTGACGTAGATATGGGACCATTGTTCCAAACTCCTGCCGAAAGTGCAAAACAAGCAGTAGAAAACGACGTTCACATCGTAGGAGTTTCTTCACTTGCAGCAGGACACAAAACACTTGTTCCTCAAATCATAGAAGAATTAAAGAAACTTGGAAGAGAAGACATAATGGTAGTTGTAGGAGGAGTTATTCCACCACAAGATTATGACTTCCTTTACAAAGCAGGTGCAGCTGCAATCTTTGGACCAGGCTCAATCATTTCAGAATCTGCAACAAAGATGTTAGAACTTTTGCTTGAAGCAAGAAAATAATAATGCATTTTTTCATGATAATGATTAAAGCTCGTAACTCTTAATTGAGTTCGGGCTTTTTTTATTTCTTATTCTTAAACAAAAGATAAGCAATAGTAAATGTCGGAATAATATCTGTAAACGGCAAGACTTCCTCTGCCATTGCAATCATAGAGCCAATAGGTTTACGAAACCAAATATAAAACACAATAGCCGAAATAGGAGCCCAAACCAAATCAAAACTCTCCCCTAATGTAGGAACAAAATAAGTTGCCATACCAATTAAGTCCATTACCAAACAATACCACAATTTAATTTCTTTCATAATCAAAACTTGTTTTTTATTTACACTTAATTAAAGTTCAAAGATACAATAAAAAAACAATACAAAAAAAAGAGAGCCCCTGACAAAGGCTCTCAAGTATTATAGCAATTATTTTTAACAGCGGACGCTTCACAGCGTTCATCATTCCGTTACTTTACAATAACCTTTGCAGTTTTACTTGCATTGGCATTAAATGCTTTAATCAAATATGCTCCCGCAGGAACGTTGTTTAAAGCAAAGTTGTGGTCTCTTGTAGTGAATACTTTTTGACCTAAGGCATTATAAACCTCTACTTGGATGTCGCTTTCCAAAGTTTCTATATTGATATGACGATTATTATTAAAGATATTTACTTGTAATTCTTCTGCTTCTTCAAGTGAAAGTGATTTCTTAATCAATACTTTGAAACGGTCAGCGTTTTCTCCCGCTACAATGTTTGTTGTGTATTCTACTCCTTCTGCTAAATCTATTGTTTCTTCTCCGTCTATTATGCTAACTGATAATCCTTCTGGAATATAGTTGGCTTTGAATTTCACTTCTTTATTTCCAAAAGAACGAACGTTCATTGTTGCATAATAAGGCAATGTGTTTACTTCTTCTTTTACCAAAGCAATATTGTTTGTTACAAAATAAGGCTCTGCTATTTCAACAGGAGAGAATAATTTGTTTGCATCAAATATGTCATAGTTTTCATTTGCTTCTTCATTGTGAGCAAATAAAAGTTCTATTTCTCTTTCTCCTTCAAGCATTGCAAGACGAACAAATTCTCTTTCTGCATTTGATTTTGCGGAAGAAGTATATCTTTGAGTTGTTTTGAAATGTGCGGTTTGACTTCCTGCATTCACAAAGTTTACAAAGAATCCTTCTGTTAGATTTATCGCACCTGTGGTTGCTGTTTGCCAAACATTGTCGTCATTTAATCTATAAAAAACTTCTCCTTGAATAGAGTTGTTTTGGTCAGCAATGAATTGTTCAATATCTAATTTAAAGGTATAAGGATTTACAAGTGCCATCCAATTACCATTATTTGAAACAAATGTTTTTGTAACATCTACATCTCCTGTGTTGATTTGGTATTCTGGTGTTTTACTGTAATCGTATTCTCCTATTTGATTGTTTTCGTAATCCCAAACATCTCCGTAATTTGTGAATATTGTTGATTCTTCTGCCCAAGACCAAGCAAAGAAACCTTCTCCTGCTCCAACTTCTGTGTTTATTGTGGCAAAATCATCTTCCCAAGTACAATTTCCGTAATTAAACATTGAAATAGAAATATCATGAGTACCTGGAAGAATTGCTCCTAACTTATATCCTGCAAACGGAGCACCGATAAACGACCATTTATCATTAGGTAAAACATCAGTTGATACTTCTACAATTCCTAAATCGTTGCTATCGTCTTCTATTATCAATTCTCCTTCGTTTTTAATTACTATAATACCATTGTTATATACAATAGTATTTTCGTTAATCACAAATTCATTATCAATTTCTATAATATCACCTTCATAATAATTGCATAGGTGTGTGTATTGTACTGAATTTATTGACCCAATTGCACAACCTTTCCAAGAAGAATAATCACTACTTTCTGGAACTATAAGATGTATTTGACCAACTGGTACATCAATAAATACTTCATTTATATCATTATTTATTTCTTCTAAACTTGGAGCAGTTTCTCCAAGCAATGTGATAGTATTTAAACTTTCGCATTCTTGAAAAGCACCCCATCCGATAGATGTTATACTTGCAGGAATGGTTATTTCTGTTAAAGATCTACATGCCATAAATACAGTATTTGGTAAATACGTCAATTGAGTTCCTTCTGCAAAAGTAACACTACTCAAAGTAGGACAACCGGCAAAAGCATCATCACCTAATTCTACTAATGTTGAAGGAAGAGTTACAGTTGTTAAATCAAAATTCTGAGCAAATGCCAATGCTCCTATTGAAATAACTCCTTCGGGAATAACAATAGAGGCTAATCCATATTCATCATTCTCTAAATCGAAGTCAGAACATTGAGCAAATGCTAATTCTCCTATACTTTTAAGAGAACTATTCTCTTGGAAAGTAACAGAAGATAAGTTATGACAATTAAAAAATGCAGCCAGATCTATTATTTCAACTGTATTAGGTATTACTACAGAAGTTAAATTTTGATTATTTTGACCATAAGATTCTTCTCCCCCAGTACCAGCTGCAATTCCTATTGCTGTTACTGTATATTCATTGTCATCATTAGTAACAATAGAAGGAATAGTTACTGCTCCTTCGTAATCTTGTGAAAAGGCATATACTTTAACGGTGGTGTTTTCACTTGTTACTTCGTAAGTAATAGTACAACCTTCTGTTGTTTCTGCTTCAAATCTTTCTTGTCCTACTGCTGAAAAAGCAAACAAAACTACAATTAAACTTAAAAACAACTTTTTCATTACTTACCTCCTTTTTTAGAGTTACGAATAACGGTTGCTCCAACGGTTGCTCCGCCTAAGCCAAGCAATAAAAGAGTTGCAGGTGCGATTGGAGCATTTCTTTCAGTACTTCTAAGACCTGTTCTTCTCTGAGCCTCCCCTTCATCTGCATACTCTTTCCCTTCTCCAAACCAATTGATTTCTTTCGTTGGAGGATTAAAGTCTGATTGTGCCATAACGGCATTTGTACACATTAGTGCACAGATTGCAATTAAAACTTTTTTCATTTATTAAACTAAAATTTTGCTTTGCCCAAGTCCCAAAGGCGATACATTATTTTTTTCTTGACTTTGGACATAAAAAAAACGTGGGACTTGTTGCTTATTAGAAGTACGAGGTTCTGCAATACCTTACCGATCAAATAAGAAAAGCCCACGATATTACTCGTGGGCGTTTTCTCGCCTTTTCTTTGACCGGTCTTGTACTAAATTTTGCAGATTTCGTACTTCAAAGTTAAGCTCAAAAACGCCTTAATATGTCTATTAAACTATTAAATCCTGTTAAAAACTCTTTTTATTTCTAAGTCATAATTCTTCTTTTAACGTATTACAACTATTTTATATCACATTCTTATCAGTTTGCAAATATATAATCATTCTTGTAATAAAAAAATTTTTTTCTAATTCTTTTTTGGTTCTTTTTTTTAGATTCCTCCCCACCCCACTTATATCGTATTGATTTCAAGGCAATTAAATTTATCTAAAAAATCAAAGAAAAAATTTAAAAAATGATAGAAAAAAAAGAAAAAATGATAGAAATATTTTTAAAAATAAGCGTTTTATTTTTCACAAGTCAAATCCTTTGCAATAGAAATAAACTTTTCCTTGTTTTGAATTATTTTACACGAAAAGAAAGTAAAACAACAAAATATTATTATTTTTGTATTATCAATAAAAGTAATATGAAAAAAATTGACTACATTGATTTGGAAACTTCTATTGAAGATTTGATTGATAAAAGAGAATCCTCTGAAATAGAATTTAAGGCTGCAACGGGTGGATTTCCAAAATCTTTTTGGGAAACTTATTCTTCATTTGCAAATACTAATGGAGGGACAATCATTCTTGGTGTAAAAGAGAAACAAGGAGAGTTTTTTGTAGATAATTTAACAGATGAGTTAATAGAAAAATATTTAAAAGAATTTTGGAGTGGAGTAAATAATAAGGATATTGTTAATTTGAATTTATTGAGCAATGATGATGTTGTTATTGTTGAAGTTAATGGTCAAAAAATTCTTTTATTCTACATTCCTCGTGCCAAGAGAGAGCAACGTCCTATTTATCATTCTCCAAATCCATACAATGGAACGTATAAACGAAATTACGAAGGAGATTTTAAATGTACTGAGCAAGAGGTTAGACGTTTGTTTGCAGATGCAAATACTTCTATTTCGGCAGATTCTCGCATACTTACTAATTATTCTATTGATGACATAGACAAAGCATCTCTTGACCAATATAGGAGATTGTTTGATTTAGCAAAACCAGGACACACCTGGCTTGCATTAGACGATATTTCTTTATTAAAAAAATTAGGAGGATACAAAGTAGATAGGCAATCAGGAAAAGAAGGTTTTACTTTGGCAGGATTATTAATGTTTGGAAAAACCGAATCCATTACAGATCAAGCATGTCTTCCTCATTTCTTTTTAGATTATAGGGAATTAAGCGAAGATAATTCTGTTAGGTGGATAGATCGCATTTATCCCGATGGCACATGGGAAGCAAATCTTTTTCAGTTTTATAGAAGGGTTTTGCCAAAACTTCAAGAAATACTTCCCCTTCCCTTTCAATTAGATGGTGATACAAGAAAAGATGAAACTCCCGCTCACATTGCTGTTAGAGAAGCATTGATAAATACTTTAATTCACGCTGATTATTCTATAAACTCCTCAATAGTAATAACACGAAGTAGAAATGAATTAGTATTTTCTAATCCTGGGTGTTTATTAGTTTCAAAACAACAATTTTACGAAGGCGGAGAAAGTGTTTGTAGAAATTTAGAATTACAAAAAATGTTTATGATGTTTGGTAAAGCAGAAAAGGCAGGTAGCGGTGCTGATAAAATTTTATCAGGTTGGAAACTTACAAATTGGAGATCACCAAATATTGAAGAAAAGAACAGACCCGATAAAGTTGTTTTAAAGATGCCTTTGATTTCTATTTTAGATGATAAGGTAAAAGAAAAATTAGTAAAAATATTCGGCAAACAAATTCTAAATATTGAGCACAATAAAATTTTAACTTTGGCATTAGCCTTAACCGAAAGAGTGGTTTCTAATGAGAGTTTAAGATATATTTTAAATTTACACAAATATGACATAACTAAAATGTTAAAAGAACTATGTGTTGAAAACTATTTAATTTCAAAAGGGTTTGGTCGAGGTACTACTTACTGCATAAAAGAGGACACTAACCTTAATACCTTTAACACGAATATGGACAGCTCAAAAGCAAATATGGACAGCTCAAAGATAAATATGGACAGCTCAAAAGCAAATATGGACAGTAACCTTGCAAGTAAGAAAAGTAAAAAAACAAAACAACAAAGATGTAGCAAAACTGAATTATTTGAAAAAATAAGAGATTGTGCAAACGAATGGAAATCAGTAGAGGCTATTTCCTTTGAAATTGGTTACACAAAAAAATATCTAAAAAATAACATTATTCCACAAATGATTAACAGCGGACTATTGGAACGACAATTCAAATTAGCAAACCACCCTAATCAAAGATACAAAAGAACAAATAGAAAGGATAATAACTAATTTTTTAATAGTTTTTCCACTACTATATTAAACTTTTCTTTGTTTTTTTCAATATCGGCGTAAGAGTCTGCAAAGATTTTGTTTTGTTTGAGAATTGAGGGAGTGTCTAACTCTAAAACTCTTTCTATATAATCGGCTTTTTCTATTTCTAAGTCGGAAACAACAAGACAATTTTCGTTGTTTTTCATTATTCCTTTATAGGCTGGCAAGTCGGAAACTATGCAAAGACATTCTCCGCTCATTGCTTCCAAAAGAGAGATAGGGAAACTATCGCTTTTAGGTAAAGAAATGTAAATCTTACTCTTTGC
The DNA here is from genome assembly GCA_937876865.1 of uncultured Bacteroidales bacterium. Classification (GTDB taxonomy): domain Bacteria; phylum Bacteroidota; class Bacteroidia; order Bacteroidales; family P3; genus Onthomorpha. The sequence goes on from CALEFF010000026.1 coordinate 25,329, forward strand.
GTAATACTCGGCATTCTTCTCTTGCGAAAGCCAACCTACGAATTTTACCTTATTTTCTATGCCAAGTGATTGCGAAAGTTGTTGAAATTCTTTTTCTTTTCCTGTTGCGGCAACAACTAAACGCCAATCTTCAAACTCGGGCTTTGAAACAAAATTTGCAAAGGCTTTTATCACCTCATCTATTCTATATAAAGGAGAATGCAAACGATTGGAGTAAATTATGTTTTCTTTTTTTTGTGCTTGAATTGGATTGATTCCAAGGTTTGCAAGTAGAATTTCGGAGTTTTTAGGGCAGTATTTTTGCATTTGTTCCAAAAGATAAGGACTTCCTGCATTGTATGCCTGAGAGTGTTTGAGGATATATTTTAACATTGCTTTGTATATCCAGCCTTTTTTCGGCATTGTTAGAATATCGCTCCCTATTCCTATTGCGAAAGCTGGGATTTTCTTTCTTCTATTTGCCAATGTTGCAACAAAAGACGTTAAATTGAGTTGATAAAGCACAAGAATGTCGTATTTATTACAAGATAAGATTTTTTTCACTTCTTTTAAGGCTGAGAAAAAATTACGATGAGAAAAATCAATATTCTCGTTTATTAAATCGACTTGGTATTCTTCTGAGAAAAATTTACTTAATTTTATGGTAAGTATGCTTTTTGAGTTGCCAACTATTAGCATTCGTTTATTCTTCATCGGCTTTGTCAAGTTGAGAGTAAATACTATTGTTGCTCTTGTAGGTTTTTACTAATTGTTTTATATTGCCAACGATTTCAAAGTCTTGTTTATCGCTTTTTTGTTGTAATATTTCTTGCATTTTCTCAATAGAAGTCTTCACTAAGTCAAGGTCAATTTCTTGATGTTTTGCTTTGAAGATTTTTTTGTGATAGGTTGGAAGAGTGTTTTCGCTTTCGCAAAGAAGTTCTTCATAGAGTTTTTCTCCGTTTCTAAGACCTGAGAAAACAATATCAATATCTTCGTATGGTTTTAAGCCCGAAAGTTTTATCATTCTTTCTGCAAGGTCAAGAATTTTTACCGGTTTACCCATGTCAAATAGGAATATTTCTCCTCCTTGTCCCATTGTTGCAGCTTCTAACACCAATCGGCTTGCTTCGGGTATTGTCATAAAATAGCGAGTGATGTCTTTATGAGTTACAGTCAAAGGACCTCCTTTTAAAATCTGTTGTTTAAAAAGAGGTATCACGCTTCCGTTACTGCCTAATACGTTTCCAAAACGAGTTGTTATGAATTTTGTTTTATTATTCTCTTGCGAATCTAATTGTTTTATGTAGATTTCAGCATAACGCTTTGTTGCTCCCATTACATTTGTTGGATTCACAGCCTTATCTGTTGAAATCATTATGAATTTCTCCACATTAAACTCTTGCGAAAGGTCGGCTACGTTTTTTGTTCCTATGATATTTACACTTGCTGCCTCGTATGGAGAACGTTCCATCATAGGAACGTGTTTATAAGCCGCAGCGTGAAAGACTATATCTATATTATATTTCTCAAAAATATCTCTTAGACGTTTCTTATCTCTAACATCTGCTATTTCTATATACTTTTCTATTTGCGGATATTTGTTTGTGATTTCGTTTTCTATGTGAAAAAGTGGTGTTTCAGCTTGATCAAGAAAAATAAGACGAGAAGAATAAGCAGAAAGTTGTCTTACGATTTCGCTTCCTATGCTTCCTGCTGCTCCTGTAACAAGAATTGTTTTTCCTTGCATTTGTTGAGCAATGATTTCACGATTTATGTTGATTTCTTCCCTACCTAAAAGGTCTTCTATTTGGATTTCGGTTATTTGATTAGCATTTAATTTTCCCTCACTCCACGTTTTGATTGGCGGAACGGTCAAAACCTTTACATTATTGGCATGACAGAGTTCAAATATCTCGTTTTTTCTCTCGGTGCTTATTCTATTTGTTGCTATAATCAATTGGTCAATGTCTTTGTACTTTATTAAATATTCTTGTTTGTCTCTTCCGTAGATTTTTTGTCCGAAAATGGTTTTCCCTTGCAAGTTTAGATCATCGTCAATAAAACCTTTTATGTAGTATTTTCTTGTTCCACTTATTAAGGTGTTTGCAGTAGCAGTCCCTGTTCTTCCTGCTCCAAAAATAATAACTTGTGTATTGAGTTCAGTGTTGATTCCTGATTTGTATGCTTTTTCAAACAACCAACGAACAAACATTCTAAACATAAATAGCCCAATAAAACATACCCCTGCATTGACAAGAATCAATTCTTTTGGAATATAGTCTTTGCCTATGTTTAATTTGTATATTATATTTGCTAAAAATAAAAGAATTGTAGGAATTAAAATTGCAAGAAGTATTCGTAGCATATCAGAAAACGAAGAATAACGAATTACGCTTTTGTTTATGCGAAACAAATGTAGGAATATGTTTATGCTAAGAAAAGTAATAATTATGAATCGAAGAGAATAGTTGTCAAAAGGAAAGTTAAACCATATTTCTTTTAACGATAGCAATACTCCTGATATGATTATAGAGAACAAGATTATGAAAGAATCTATCAAAGATATTATCCAAGAAGGAATATATCTCTTATTCATAAACCTATCTATAAACTTTAACATTTTGTGGTAAAGACGATTCATAATTTTATTTTGTTTTTAAGGCGTTATACATTATTTCAATCGGGTGAAGGGCTTTTCTTTGAGTGAAATGCTTTATTTGCTCTCTGCAACTTGTTCCCGGTGCAGAAATTATTGTTGATTTATCTGCTTTGTTTATTGCTTTTGTAAGATGCAAATCGGCAATTTGTTTGCTTTTTTCGTAATGCCGTTTTTCATATCCATAACTTCCTGCCATTCCACAACAACCGCTTGGAATAACCTCAACACTATAATTCTTAGGAAGTGAAAGCATTTTCTCCATATATTCTGTTCCTATAAGAGCCTTTTGTTGACAATGCCCATGAAGTAGGATTTTTTCAGCCTTTTGAGTAAATTGTTCTTCTCTTATGTTGTTTTCTTCTATTTCTTTGGCTATAAACTCATCGAAAAGATAGATATTAGAATTTAATTGCTCTATATTTTCCTCTACAAGCGAAGGATATTCATCACGAAAGCTAAGAAGACTTGACGGCTCAATGCCTACTAATACGTTTTCAGAGTTTATTAGATTTTTTATCTTGTCTATGTTTTGTTTTGCAAGCTTTTTAGCACGTTTTACCATACCTTTGCTTATGAAAGTACGTCCACTATCTTTTATAGGAGCAATTTCTATCTTGTAACCTAAGGCTTGGAAAAGTTTTATGGCTATTTCAGCAATTTTACTATCTTGCAAAGCCGAAAACTCATCAATAAAAAGATAGATTTTCTTTATTTGCTTTTGTAAAGAGGAGTTTTCTATTTGTTTTTTAAAGTTTATTTTCTCTATTGTAGGCAATGCTCTTTGTGGAGCAAAGCCCATAATTTGCTTTATTAAAGAAGAAGTAAGAGAATTTCTTACTGCAAAATTATAAACAAAAGGAATATTGCGAAAACATCTCTGAATTTGTGGCAAATATCCTATTAAAAGAATATTTAAAGGATAATATGTCGCATCATAATAGTGTTGCAGAAATTCGCTTTTTAGTTTTGTTATATCAACATTTGAAGGGCATTCGCTTTTGCAAGCCTTACACATTAGACAATCGTCCAATATTTTTTTAATTTCTTTGTCATTAAACGGATTTTCTTTGGTTGGAAACGATAGTTTTTCTCTTAAAATATTTGCTCTTGCTCTTGGTGTTTGGCTTTCATCATTTGTGATTTGAAAAGTAGGACACATCTTGCCTCCTGCTTGCAAAGATTTGCGACAATCTGCCGAACCGTTGCATTGTTCTATTGCACAAAGAAATCCTTTTTGATTTTCAAAAGAGTAATATGTAGTTATATTCTTTGGATTTATTCCTTCGTATCTCAAAGACGTATTCATCTTTGGAGTATCTATGATTTTGCCTCGATTAAACACATTTTCCGCATCCCAAACTTCTTTCATCTCTTTCATCAAACCATAGATTCTCTCTCCATACATTAGAGGAATCCACTCTCCTCTTAGTCTTCCGTCTCCGTGTTCACCACTTAATGAACCACGATGTTTTTTTACCAAAAGAGCTACGTCCTTACTTAGATTATAAAAGCGTTCTACGTCTTCTTTCTTTTTAAGATTAAGAATTGGACGAAGGTGTAATTCTCCTGTTGCTATGTGTGCGTGATAAACACATTTAAGATTATAAAAAGAGAGTATGTTTTCAAATTCTGAAAGGTAGGAAGGCAAACGTTTTGGCGAAACTGCTGTGTCTTCAATTACAGAAACTGGTTTATAATCTCCTGCAACATTTGTCAAAAGTCCTAAACCTGCTTTTCTAAGTTCCCAAACCCTGCTGATTTTTTCATCATATATTATAGGAAAAGCGTATGCCGATGAATTTTCTTTAAAATCCGAGATTGTTTCTTGCAGTTTAGCTTGAAGTTTTTCTTCACTTTCTTCTGCAAACTCTATAATAAGAATTGCTTTTGGCTTGCCTTCTATAAAGAAAGTATTTTGTTTTTGAGTAGGATTGCGATACGCTGCCTCAATTATGTTGTTATCCATAAGTTCAACAGCCATAGGAGAATGTCTTAGGGCAATTAAATTTCCTGTAAAGCTATCTTTCAACTCCAAAAAGTGAATACAGATTACTGCTTTATGCTTTGGAGGAAGCGAAACTAAGTTTAATTTAAATTCTGTTGCAAATCCAAGCGTTCCTTCGCTACCTGCAAAGAGTTTTGCAAGGTTTGGATTAGGGTTTTCTATCAAACTATCTAAGGCATAGCCATTATTTCTACGGCTAACTTCTTTTTCTGGAAAGTTCTCTATGATTTCTTTCTTTAAATCTTCGTTTGAATAGGTAGATTCTATGTATTTGTAAATTTTTCCTTCTAAATCATTTTGCTGTGCTTTTGCTGAAAATTCTTCTTTGCTATATTGCTTTAACAAAACTTGTTTTCCGTCTGCGAGAATCACTTTTGCCTCCAATAAATGATCTCTTGCCGAGCCATAAACCAAGGAATGAAGTCCACAAGAGTTGTTTCCTACCATTCCTCCTATGCAACAACGATTTGCTGTTGAGGTTTCGGGACCAAAAAGCAAGTTATATTGTTTTAAGTATTGATTTAGTTGTTGTAAAACTACACCTGCTTGTACCCTAACCCATTTTTCTTGGGCATTTACCTCCAAAATTTGATTTAAATTCTTGCTTACATCAACTACAATGCCTGCTCCAACAACTTGTCCTGCAAGAGAAGTACCTGCCGCTCTTGGAATAAGAAAAGTATTGTGAGTTTTACAAAAATCAAGTAGTAGTTTTATATCTTGATAATAGTCTTTTTCGGCAATGAAAACTGCAAGTGGTTTTTCTCTATAAGCAGAAGCATCAGTAGAGTAGAGAATTAGTGTTGCTTCATCTAATTTTAATTCTCCTTTAAGTTGAGTTTTTAATTCTTTTAGTGCATTTATCATCAATATATTCTTTTATAGAAAAAACTTCCTATTCGTTTCGATACTCCAAAGGGCAACAATCGCCAAAGTTTCTTTAATAATTTGTTGTCTCTTATGTTTTTGGTTTTATGAGAATTGCTCCAATAAAGTGGAATCTCTATCGGGTGAAAATGTCTTTTGAAATCGTGTACGCTACTTGAACGAGTGCTTCTTCCAAGGTAATAACTCTCGGCTTTTTCTTGCAAAGAAAACCTCATCATTTCATAATGCAAAGCATAAGAAGTGTATAAGTTATTGTAATTTTGGTCAGTTGCAAAAAGAGCATTTTCAAAACTTTTTTCATCTCTACGCATCAAAGTCGCTGCTCCAATAGGCATTTTATTATAGTATGCAACAAAAATCTTGCCTGCTTGTAATTTCAAAAGTTTTTTAACAGATGATTTGTCAGAAAAAGGACTTCCAAGTTCAAACATTCGTTTTGAATATACTTTATAAAAATCTCTTATAAGATGTTTACCTGTTGTTTTAACCTCTATGCCTAAGGAGAAAGTTTTTCTTATTTTTCGTCTTACGTTTGAAGAAAAAACAGAAAACAAATCTTCTTTCAACTCTATTTTAAAGTTCAATTTATCGGCATAAACATTAGATGAAAAGGCCTTTCTATCTCTTATTTCCCAATGTATATTTTTTGTACAAAAAAGATTACCATCTTGCGTTTCAATAAGTGAAAAAGGCGGAGTTTCTCTGTACGAAGACAAATCTGTTTGCACGTATGCTTCACTGCAATGAGGAAGAGCAATCCATTTTCCTCTACATTTACACATAAACAAAAGTACACGCTTACCACTTGAATATTCTAATGGTATTTTGTGTACTTTCAGATTGTGAAGTCTTTCAAAAATTTTTATAAAACTATCACCGCAAACAAGTTCTATCATATTTTACTTATCTGTAAAAAGGATGTGTTGTAAGAGGTAAGGCTGCAAGCGGGTGATAATCTCCTTTCAATCCTATTGCTCTTGTATTTCTTATGTCGTGAACAATCTTTATGCTTTGATATGCTTGATCTAATCCAAAACCTTCGCCTGCTAAGATTTTTTTGTAACTTTCTGTGTGAAGTTCTGTAAAGCCATCTGAAAATTCTATTTCCTTTCCGTCCATCTCCATCTTACGATAAGTTCTTTTTCCTTGCTCTATGGCTTGTTTTGGCAAAGTATCAGCATTTATAGACATAAAATATCTTACTCTTGCTTTTTCAAAACGCAACAAACCTGCTGCTCTGTCGTGTTCATATATGTGAACGATGTTTTCTTGTATGTTTCCAAATATCCAAGAAAGCATATCGTAGAAGTGAACACCAATATTTGTTGCAACTCCACCCGATTTGCTTGAATCTCCCTTCCAAGAAGTGTAGTACCACAAGCCACGAGAGGTAATATATGTTAAATCCACATCGTAAACCTTGTCTTTTGGTCCGTTATCAATCATATTTTTCCATTCTATGATTGCAGGATGAAGTCTTAGTTGCAAGATATTATAGACTTTTTTGCCTGTTTGTTCTTCCATTTTTTGCAATGCGTCAATATTCCAAGGATTAAGCACAAGAGGTTTTTCACATATTACATCTGCTCCTGCTCTTAGACCAAAACGAATATGAGAATCGTGAAGATAGTTAGGAGTACAAACGCTCACATAATCTAATCTATCTTTTGTGTGTTTGATTTTTTCAACAAATCTATCAAATCTTTCATATTCTGTATAGAATGAACATTGAGGAAAATAACTATCCATTATTCCTACGCTATCGCTTTTATCCAAAGCAACAACTAAGTTATTTCCTGTTTCTTTTATTGCTTTTAAGTGTCGAGGTGCAATATATCCTCCTACACCTATAATTCCAAAGTTTTTCATTTTTCTTTCTATTTCTAAGATATATCTTGCAAAGATATTATTTTATTTTCTATTTTATTCTTTTTACCTGATTATTTTCAAGTTTATATTCTTGAAGCGTTTCAGGACAAATAGCAATGCCCTTTTCATCAAATTCTAATCTATGACCATATTCGCTTACCCAACCGATTTGTCGTGCAGGGTTACCAACAACTAAGGCGTATGCAGGAATTGTCTTTGTAATCACTGCACCTGCTCCAACAAAAGCATATTCTCCTATATCGTGTCCACAAACTATTGTTGCATTTGCACCAATTGAAGCACCTTTTTTAATAACTGTTTCTCTGTACTCGCTTTTTCTATTTACTGCTGAGCGAGGATTTATCACGTTTGTAAAAACACACGAAGGCCCAAGAAAGACATCGTCCTCACATCTTACACCTGTGTAAAGAGAAACATTGTTTTGAATTTTGCAATTCTCACCAAGCTCTACGTTTGGAGAGATTACAACGTTTTGACCAATGTTACAATTCTTTCCAATCTTACAATTAGACATTATATGAGAGAAATGCCATATTTTTGTGCCTTCTCCAATCTCACAATCTTGGTCTATAACGGCTGTTTCGTGTGCGAAATAATCCATAATCCTTAGTTTTTAAAAATAAACTCTTGCAAAAATAGTAAAAATATTAGTATTTTTGCCAAATATATGGAAATAGCAGCATTAGTATCAGGAGGTGTAGACAGCAGTGTAAGCGTTGTACGCCTAAAAGAAATGGGTTACGACCCTACAATCTTTTACATAAAAATTGGAATGGAAGACAAGGAGGGCTACATCGATTGTCCTTCGGAAGAAGATATTGAAATCACATCATATATCGCAAAGAAATATGGTTGCAAGTTTGAAATCGTTTCTTTACAAGAAGAGTATTGGGAAAGTGTTGTAAGCTACACAATAGAAGCCGTAAGAAGAGGACTTACACCTAATCCTGATATGATGTGTAACAAGCTAATAAAGTTTGGAGCCTTTGAAAGAAAATGGGGACACTGCTTTGACAAGATAGCAACAGGGCATTACTGCACAACAACTGAAATAAATGATAAAGTTTTTCTTTCAACTGCAAAAGATAAGGTAAAAGACCAAACTTATTTCTTGGGTCAAATAAACTATCTTCAAGTAAGCAAACTAATGTTTCCTATTGGCGATATGCTCAAAAGCGAGGTAAGAGAAAAAGCTCGTGAGACTCGCCTACCTTCTGCCGAAAGAAAAGACTCACAAGGCATTTGCTTTCTTGGAAAGATAAATTACAATGATTTCATTCGCCGTTATCTTGGAGAAAAAGAAGGAAAAATCATAGAATTAGAAACAGGAAAAATACTCGGAAAGCACAAAGGTTTTTGGTTTCACACAATAGGTCAAAGAAAAGGCTTAGGACTTGGAGGAGGACCTTGGTTTGTAGTAAAAAAAGACATAAACGAAAACGTTTTATACGTATCACAAGGTTATGATCCAGAGACTCAATATGGCAAAACAATAAATCTTTCAGCCTTTCAATACATAACAGAAGACGTGTTTGGAGATTTCACAGACGAAAAAGATATTCTCTTTAAGATTCGCCACACTCCCGACTTCACAAGAGCAAAACTAAGAAAGATAAACGATATTTACAGAATTGAATCAGAAGAAAAAATTCAAGGAATAGCAGCAGGACAATTCGGAGTAATATATAGCCCTGATGCAAAACTATGTCTTGGAAGTGGGGTAATAATAGAGGATTAAAAAAAGAAGCAAAAAAATGAAAAAAGTTGTTCACATAACTTCGGTGCATCAACGCTACGACACAAGAATCTTTCAAAAAGAATGTCTAAGCCTAAAACAAGCAGGCTACGAAGTAAGCCTTGTTGTTGCAGACGGCAAAGGAGATGAAACTTTTGAAGGAATAAAGATTTACGATGTAGGAAAAGAGAAAAGCAGAATAAAACGTCTTTTATTCACCTCAAAGAAAGTAATAGAAAAAGCAAGAGAATTAAATGCCGATATTTATCATTATCACGACCCCGATTTGCTTATTGCCGCAAGAAGTCTTAGTTTGAACGCTCACCTTATCTTTGACTCTCACGAAGACTTTCCTGCACTAATGCTTCAAAGAGATTACATTCCAAATATTTTAAGAAAAACCCTCTTTCGCTTAGCAAAAAGAATAGAGAAAAAGAGTGCTAAGCAGATGAGTGGAGTTGTGTGTGCAACAGACAACATTAGAGATAAATTTCTCTCATACGAAAGAGTAAATGCAGTAACAATAAAGAATTATCCACGATTAGAAATAGCAGAAAACAAAACTCATAAAACAGAAATCAAACAACCTACTGCCTGTTACGTAGGAGGATTAACCCCTATTCGCGGAGTAAAAGAAATGATTATTGCTTGCAAAAAAGCAGGCGTAAAACTCTTACTTGCAGGTCCTTTTGACAGCGAGGAATATTTTAAACAAATGCAACAAATGCCAGAATGGGAAAATGTAGAGTATCTTGGCTATGTAGAAAGCACACAAGTAAAAGAAAAAGTCTATGACAGAGCAAATCTCGGCTTAGTTTTACTTCACAAAGCCCCTAATCACACTCTTTCAATCCCTATTAAACAATTAGAATATATGGCATCGGGGCTACCAAGCATTAGTTCAAAGGAAGTAGTCTTTTGCAAAGAAGTAGTAGAGAAAGAAAACTGTGGAATAGTTGTAAATCCATTAGATACAAACGAAATAGCAGAGGCTATAAAAAGAACAATAAACAACCCATTACTTGCCAAAGAAATGTCAGAAAATGCTATCAATGCAGCAAAAGAAAAGTATAATTGGCAAAGTCAAGAAAAAGAGCTAAAAACTCTTTATAAAAATTTATAAAATCAAAGAAATAAAAAAATAAAACAACGATTTAATTTTTAAAATCGTTGTTTTATTTTTTATAATTTATTTACTTATTATTTTATTACTATTTTTTGTGTTTTACTTACTGCTTTATTGTATGCTTTTACAATGTATGCTCCTGCCGATGATTCATTTAGGTTGAAGTTATAGTTATTTGTTGTCATTATTTTTTGTCCTAATGCATTGTAAACTTCAATTATCAAATCGGTTTGAGTAGACGAAACACTTACAAAACGATTTGAATTGCTGATTTCTATATTATCATCTTTTACATCTTCTATTGATGAAGCTTTTTTAACTAATAATTGGAATCTATCTGCATTTTCACCTGCTGTAATAGTAGTTGTGTATTCTGTTTTTCCATTCATTCTTATGTCTTTACCATTGTCTATTAGAAATACTACTAAATCTTCTGGTATGCTGTTGATTCTAAATACCACTTCTTTGTCTTCAAAACTACGGACATTCATTTTAGCATAGTATGGTAAGTCTTTTACTTCTTCTTTTACTAATGCTATTCCGTCTGTTACAAAATATGGTTCTGTTATTTCTTCAATCGCAAAAAGTTTATTTGCATCAAAAATATCGTAACCTTGTTGTGCCTTTTCATTGTGAGCAAATAATAGTTCAGATTCTATTCCGCTTGCAAGCATTGAAAGAGTCATAAATTGTTTTTTAGACGATTTACTTGCAGGAGTGTGATTTGGCTCATTATAATCGTGTAATTGATTTTTTGTAAAAGCAATTTCTTTATCTCCTGCTGAGTTAAAATTCACAAAAAAGCCTTGTCCAACACCAAGATCATAATTTCCTCCTTCTGCTTTAAAAGTAAAAGAATTTGTTGTTGCATCATGAACATATATTCCTTTACCTTGAATATCCGTTTCTCCATTTTCTTGTGTTCCAGTTTCTATATCAATAGTAGAATTTTCTGTTATAAATGAATTAACACACAATTTCGCAGGATAAGGATTTGCTAATGCCAACCAATTCCCTGCATTGTCGCCTGTTGTTGCTTGTATTGTTTTGCTAACAACTACATCATCATTATTCAATGCAAAGTCTGACTCTAATATTTTTGTTTGTTTTGTGTTAGATATTTCGGTCATATCTCTTTTTGTAGAGAAAACTATTCCACCATCATAGAAAGGCCACGCCAAAAAACCTTCTCCTGCCTTTATTTCATCTTCTACAGTGGAATAATTATTAGACCACAATCCTGTTTTATAGTCAAATTCTACTATTGTCACATCATGATTACCTGTTCCTACCTTTACTGCATATAAATCATAGTCTTTAAATGGTGCACCAACAAAATTCCATTTTCCTTGTGTTGCTGGAACAACAATTTCTATTTCTCCACCCAAATTTTCGTGCATTTTAACATGTCCATAGGAATAATCTGTTCCGTGAAGTGTAACATTACCACTCCTCGTATCTATTGTTACAGTAGTAGTTGCTCCATTAAAGTTTTTATTATGCTTTACATATGTAACACCATCCACAGTTTCTTTCCAAAAAACATTAGAATTTGCAGTTCCTAAGGTATCAATATTACAAGTAATTACAGTATCAGGATACTCACCATAATAATATAATATTTTATTGTCCATGCTATAATAGTCTTTATCTTTAACAGTATAAGAATAATCATTACTTACATTAATTTGCAATAAATAACGTGTTTCTGTATCTCTTATGCAATCATTTTCATATCTATAATCCCCACAAGTTGTATGACTATCGCTAAGCAATGCGGTAATATCTGTTGATTCGTGATGATTTCTTGTTATGAAAACAGTATCTCCTACTTTGTTTATTTGATATTCAACTTCAAGTGTATAATGTTCATCAAAGAAAAGCGAGTCTCTTTCTATTAGTTGTCCTCCTTCTTGTGTATTAACAACCAATACTCCTTTGTTTATTGAGTTAAAAGGATAGATATGACGTGAGTGATTTAGTACTACTGTATCTCCTTCTTGTATATAAAAAGGATGTTCTGGCTTTCTTGGTACAAATGTCGGATAACGATCATCATAAGGGTCCTCAATATCGTTTTTCAACCATGCTTCTTTTGCCGCATAAGTTGAACCCGCTTCTTCTTCATAAGTATCTTTCAGATCCCAAGATTCATAACCCTCCCATGTTTCAGGTAAACAGAAAGGTCCTGATTTTCTTGATATGCTTATACAATTTTCTTCGGTAACTGTAACATTAGTATATGTAGTATTATATTCAGTACTCATTCCACAAGGAACTTGAAACACTGTATTATTTCCAAAATTTATAGGCTGATGATTTTGGTCTTCAAAGACCAAAACATAATCTAAACACAATATTTCTATATCATCATTATAACAATTTTGAAATGCTGTTAAGTCTATTATTATTTTGTGGGAAGCATCGCCACAACCTAAAAATATTATTTTTACATCGTGAGTATTTTGAAAAGCTCCTGCACCTATCGAAACAATCCCTTCTGGAAGAATGATTTCATTTAAGTTATGACAACTATGAAACAAATCTGCACTTATTGTTGTTAAGTTATTAGGGAGTGATATTGAATGTAATTTATGACATTCTTTAAATGCTGCACTACCTATTTCAGATATTGTATTTGGCATATTCACTTCCTCTAACATTCCACAACCTTGAAATGCATTATTACCTATTTGTGTAACGGTATTAGGTATTGTTATCGTTTGTAGAGAATTTGATTGTTGAAAACCTTCATTAGCAATCTTTATAACGGTATATTCTTGACCATTATTAAAAGTAACAGTCGGAGGAATATTCACTACTTTAATTTGATTGTTGTTAAATTCATTTGATTGTTTCTTTACTTCTACATAATGCTTATTTGCATCTATTACTTTACCTATTTTTACTCCTTGGTGATTTGATGACTCTCCGTTAATTATGTTAGTTTCGTTAAATAAATAGCCTGATGTAAATGTTCTATTATATGTTTTTAATAAGTTTTGGTGTTCTTCTTTAGTAACTTCGGTTGGTTTATTTTCGTAATAAGCATCTATTATTCTTCTATAAGTTTTTGTTACTTGAGAAACGTATTCTTTTGATTTCATACGTCCTTCTATTTTAAAAGATGAAACACCGGCATCTTTAAACTCTTTTAACTGTTTAAGCATGCAGAGATCCTTTGAATTGAACAAAAATGTGCCTCTGTCATTTTCTTCTATATCGAGAATTTCTTCCGGTCTTGTTGTTTCGATTATTTTGTAATTCCATCTGCAAGGCTGAGCGCAATCACCTCTGTTCGAGGAACGATTAACAAAATAATCACTCAGCATGCACCTTCCTGAAAAAGACATGCACATAGCTCCGTGAACAAAAGCTTCTAATTCAAGCTGACAATTTCTTTTATCCAGATTTTTTCTTATTTCTGCAATCTCTGCCAATGTAAGTTCTCTTGCAAGATTTACGCGCACAGCCCCCATTTTCTGCCAAAACTCACATGTGCGCCAATTTAAGTTGTTTGCTTG